>JAAEOK010000092.1 GCA_024244705.1 Alphaproteobacteria bacterium | reverse complement strand
TACGATAGAGTATTTTGGCGCGATTGTAGCCACGTAAATTTAATTCACTCTTTCTTGCCTGAGATATCTGAAGAGCGATCACAGATCGTTGATATCCTGTGTTATATATAAGTAGTTGCAGTGCACGCCACGAACTGTACTGTGGCTGGCGATAGGGCAGAGTCCACACAGACCGGGCCAACGACCGTAGTGTGCCCCTAACGAAAGATAAAGCACTCGTGCTTTTCACGTGGTAATGGCTTCGTTAGGGCATCCGCCAGCTGATCATCAGAAGCTATATTTACGATGCATATTTTTCCTGAGTTGACCAGATCCTTGATATGATGGTATCTCACACCTATATGTTTTGTTCTCTTTGTGGATGATTCATTTTTCGCTATCAGTGATGCTTCCCTGTTATCTTCATAAATTGTTATTGGAAAGGGGTCCACATCTGTGAGTTCCTTGACGATGTTGCCTAATGCCAACGATAGTTTGCTGCAGTCACTGAGCGCTATGTACTCCGCTTCAGCAGTAGAAGTAGCTGTTATTGGCTGCCGC
>JAAEOK010000091.1 GCA_024244705.1 Alphaproteobacteria bacterium | reverse complement strand
CTTGAACCTCGAGGGCGATTTTTACCACGGCGTCCACGGCCCCGACGTCGAGAGCAACTTCTGGATCCAGGATCTCGACATCGATTTGTCGAGCGCCACCGGCGACGGCACGTATGTTCGCGTCAACAACCCGCGCGACAACGTCTACAATCTGTTCACCACCTCGACGCCCTCCGGCGTCATCAACTGGAACCGGGTCCACGATTCGGAATTCGATGCGGGCATCGCTGTCTATATCGAAGTCGACGATGGCGCCGAACACGCCTTCGACCTCATCATCACCGAGAACACCGTCGACAACGTCTTTGACGACGGTATCGAGGTCGACATCGACGCCGATGGCGCCGGCTCGTCGCTGAAGGTCAGCGTCGATATCAGCGACAATTCGGTCTCCAACATCGGCGACGATGCCGGCATCGACGTCTTCGTCGGGGCCACCAATGAGGCCTTCATCGACGCCGACGACCCGATCTCGATCAACAACAACACGATCCACGACATCGAGGACGGCGGCATCGAGGTGTTCAACTTCGCCGCCTATGACGGCACGCTTGTCCAGACTCTCAATATCAACAACAACAGCATCGAGAACACCGGCGATTACGGCATCTATGTCGACACATATGCGGGGAACGACGGCTTTATCGACCAGGCCAACACCATCAATATCAACAACAACACGGTGCTCGATACCGGCGAAGACGGCATTCAGGTCCAAAATCGTGCCAGGAACATCGGCTCGTCGCTCATCCAGACCATCAACATCAACAACAACTCGATAAACGAGACCAGCGGCGACGGCATCGAAGTCTATACCGTGGCCTACAACGGCGGCTTCGTCGACCAGGCCAACACCATCACCATCAACAACAACACGATCCTGAACGTCCAAAACCAGGGCGTCTACGTCGACACCTACGCCGTAGGGGCGGACTCGACGATCATCCAGACCGTCAACGTCAACTGGAACAGCATCAACCAGACCGGCGAAGACGGCATCGACGTTACCACCGGGGTCAACCAAGGTTTCGTCGACCAGGCCAACACCATCACCATCAACGGCAACACAGTGTTGAACGCCGGCGAGGACGGCATCGACGTCGACAACAACGCGTTCTACCGGTTCGCAACCCTGCTGCAGACCTTGAACATCAACGGCAACACCATCGACAACCCGAGCGAATCGGGCATCGACGTCACCAACGAAGCCGACAACTTCGGGGTTATCGATCAGGGCTTGTCAGGCCGGGCGATCACCATCAACAGCAACACGGTGACCAACGCCGGGTCGGGCGGCATCGACGTTACCACCAATGCCTACTCGCCCGGAGTCCCCGGGACCACGATCTGGCAGACGATCAACGTCAACGGCAACAGCATCAATAACGTGACCTGGGACGGCATCGACATCGACACCGACGCCGACAACTTCGCCTTCATCGGCCAG
>JAAEOK010000090.1 GCA_024244705.1 Alphaproteobacteria bacterium | reverse complement strand
CTTGAACCTCGAGGGCGATTTTTACCACGGCGTCCACGGCCCCGACGTCGAGAGCAACTTCTGGATCCAGGATCTCGACATCGATTTGTCGAGCGCCACCGGCGACGGCACGTATGTTCGCGTCAACAACCCGCGCGACAATGTTTACAATTTGTTCACCACCTCGACGCCGAGCGGGTTCATCAACTGGAACCGGGTCCACGATTCGGCGTCCGATCAGGGCATCACCGTCTATATCGATGCGTTCGACGGCGCCGCGCACAGCTTCGACCTCATCGTCACCGAGAACACCGTCGACAATGTTTATTACGACGGTATCGAGGTCGACATCGACGCCGATGGCGCCGGCTCGTCGCTGAAGGTCAGCGTCGATATCAGCGACAATTCGGTCTCCAACATCGGCGACGACGACGGCATCAACGTCTTCGTCGGGGCCACCAATGAGGGCTTCCTCGACGCCGACGACCCGATCTCGATCAACAACAACACGATCCACGACATCGAGGACAACGGTATCGAGGTGTTCAACGGCGCCGATTACGACGGCACGCTTGTCCAGACCCTCAACATCAACAACAACAGCATCGCCGATACCGGCGATTACGGCATCTATGTCGACAACCTGACCAGCAACGGCGGCCTCATCGACCAGGCCAACACCATCAATATCAACAACAACACGGTGCTCGATACCGGCGAAGACGGCATTCAGGTCCAAAATCGTGCCAGGTACATCGGCTCGTCGCTCATCCAGACCATCAACATCAACAACAACTCGATCAACGAGACCAGCGGCGACGGCATCGAGGTCTATACCCAGGCCGATAACGGCGGCTTCGTCGACCAGGCCAACACCATCACCATCAACCACAACACGATCCTGAACGTCCAAAACCAGGGCGTTTACGTCGACACCTACGCCTACGGATCGGACTCGACGATCATCCAGACCATCAACGTCAACTGGAACAGCATCAACGGGACCCAGGACGACGGCATCGACGTCACGACCAACGTCAACGGCGCCTTCGTCGACCAGGCCAACACCATCACCATCAACGGCAACGAGATCTTGAACGCGGGCGAGGACGGCATCGACGTCGACAACAACGCGTTCTACCGGTTCGCAACCCTGCTGCAGACCCTGAACATCAACGGCAACACGATCGACAACCCGAGCGAATCGGGCATCGACGTCACCAACGACGCCGACAACTTCGGGGTCATCGATCAGGGCTTGTCAGGCCGGGCGATCACCATCAACACCAACACGGTGACCAACGCCGGGGCCGGCGGCATCGACGTCACCACCAATGCCTACTCGCCCGGAGTCCCCGGGACCACGATCTGGCAGACGATCAACGTCAACGGCAACAGCATCAATAACGTGACCTGGGACGGCATCGACATCGACACCGACGCCGACAACTTCGCCTTCATCGGCCAG
>JAAEOK010000089.1 GCA_024244705.1 Alphaproteobacteria bacterium | reverse complement strand
GCGTCTTCAACTCATACGACGACATCGTCGACCACTGCTGTGACGCCTGGAACAAGCTCATCGATCAGCCCTGGAAAATCATGTCGATCGGACACAGGCAATGGGCACATAGGTCATGATCAACGGGATTTGGTATTACTGGTCGCCGCTCTGTCCGCGTGTCACATGCTGTGGTACCTGCATTTGTGTTCGGTCAAGGGAGTCGTTGTCACGGCATACGAGGACCGCGCGGAGGGCACCATGGTCGAAGAGCCGGGCAAGGGCCGGTTCACCGAGGTCACGCTTCACCCGAAGGTTGAAATCACCGCCGACAGCGACCCCGAACGCGCGGCGGCGCTGCATGGGCGCGCCCATGCCGAATGCTTCATCGCCAATTCGGTCAATTTTCCGGTCCGCTGCGAACCGCGGATTACCGTTACGCCGGCCGGGAAACGGTAGGCGCATAGGCGCCGTGGCGCACACGGGTGTGCAGGTTCTTCCCGTCGGCGGGCGTCGGGACGTCCTCCGCTACCGCCGTTTCGTCCCCGCGCTCGCCGGTGTCACGCTACTCGGCATCCAGGAGGAAAACGGCAAACAGCTCGTCGGCGTCGGTCCACATTTGGGCCGGCCGGAATCCGGAGTCCCTGGCGAGAGCCTCGAAATCCGCGACGGCGAATTTGTATGAGTTTTCGGTGTGGATCGATTCGCCGCGTTCGAAATGGAACCGATGGCCGGCGATGGTCAATGTCTGGCGGTCTCGGCTTCGCAGGTGCATTTCGACACGCCCCTTCGCCGGATCGTAAATCGCCTGGTGCTCGAAGGCATCGAGATTCGCGTCGCCGTCCAATTCCCGGTTGATCCGCACCAGCAGGTTCTTGTTGAAGCGCTCGGTGACTCCCGCGCGATCGTCGTAGGCCGATTCGAGCCGCGCCTTGTCCTTCTTCAGGTCGACGCCGATGACCAGTGCGCCGCCCGATCCGACCGTGGCCGCAATTTGCCCAAGAAACCGGCGTGCATCCAACGGTTCGAAGTTACCAATCGTCGATCCCGGGAAGAATGCACAGCGCCGGCCCGCGGCGTCCAGCAAATCGGGCAAATCGATGGGCTTGCTGAAATCTCTCGCGATCGTATGGACATGAAGATTGGGGTAGGTTTCATTTAGATTCCGCGCGGCCTGTTCGAGCTGATCGGCCGAGATGTCGATGGCGACGAAACCATGCGGGCGGTCCAATCGATCGAGCAAGCACTCGACCTTGGACATCGAGCCGGAGCCGTATTCGACCAGCACGGGGCCTGGACCAAGCGCCTCGGCAATCGCGGATGCGGCGGTTTTCAGAATGTCGTTTTCGACGCGAGTCAAGTAATACTCCGGCAGGCGACAGATGGCTTGGAAGAGGTCGGCGCCGGCCTGGTCGTAAAACCATTTGGGCGGGATGGTCTTCGGATTGTCGGACAGCCCGACGACGACATCGTTGAGGAAGGCCAAGGTGGCCGGGTCGGTGGGTGTTTCCTTCGCCTCCTCCGTCTCGGTCACCGGCGGAACGTAAACACGCGCGTCGGTGTAGGTTTCGGCGAGTCGGATACCGGAGAATTGCCAACGATCTGCGGGGTAGAAGAAATTCCGGTAGGTCGGGCGCACGTGGCCCTCTGGAGTCGCACAAGATCCGCCGCGCAGGACCATTTGGCCCGACATGAACTTTCCGTTGTACTCGCCGACCGCACCTTCCACCGGCCGGAACCCCGGATAGGGAAGATAGGCACTCGCGGTCCATTCCCAGACGTCACCATAGATCTGCCGAAGGCCGTCGCCGCGCGCCGGGACCGGATGAAACTCGCGTGTGCCGGCGAAATTGCCGGCCGGCATCAGCGGCGTCGCGATGACCTCCCACTCGCCCTCGGTCGGCAACCGCTTGCCGGCCCATCGCGCATACGCATCGGCTTCATAGAAGCTGACGTGACAGACCGGCGCGTCCGGATCGAGCGGCCGGAGGCCGGAAAGCGTAAAGATTCGCCATTCGCCGTCTTCGGCCGGTTCCCAATAGAGCGGCGCCCGCCAGGGCGCGGCTTGGCACTCTGCCCACCCATTGGACAGCCACAATTCCGGTCGTTCATAGCCGCGGTCGAGCATGAATTCGAGGTATTCGCCATTGGTGACCGGCCTGCTCGCCACCTTGAACAGTTCGAGCCAGACCTTGTGCTGGGGTCCCTCGCAGTCGAAAGCGAAATCCTTGCGGCCGTGTCCGATCTCGACCAGCCCGCCGGCGTGCTCGATCCAATCCAACGTGCGTGTGCGACTCGCGTCGCGTGGGCGCGGCGGCAGATAAGCGGGCCTCAGCGGGTTGCACGACAGAACGTGCTTGATATCGGTAAGGATCAATTCCTGGTGCTGCTGCTCGTGGTGACAGCCGAGATCCATCAGCGCCCGGATCGCGGGATCCGTAAACCCGCCGGCCGCAAGAGACGATCGCAGCGCGCCTTCGACATAGGACCGATAGGCCAGCACGTCCTCGAGCGAGGGGCGCGAGAGCAGGCCGCGCCTGGGCCGATCATGACGCGGACCGACCAGTTCGTAGTAGGAATTGAAGAGGAACCCGAAATCACGATGGAAGTCTTCGTAATCGTCGACGAAGGATTTGAGGATGAAGGTCTCGAAGAACCACGTCGTGTGCGCCAGGTGCCATTTGGTTGGGCTGACATCGGGCATGGACTGGATACATTGGTCTTCCGCGCTCAGAGGATCGGCAAGCTCGAGCGAGCGTCGCCGTACGGCGTTGAATTGGTTGGTCAATCCCTCGACTTCGCTGGTCGAGATGGGCCGCGAAGGCGGGGTTTCGGGGCGCTGCGTCACCTATCGAGTATCCTCTTGCGTGTCACGGTGGGCGTCTCCCAGGAAACCGGTGGGCGCTGGAGAATCTTGACGCTGTCCGTTCGAACGGGAGTCAAATCCCGATCGAACCTTGCCGACGGCCCGGTTTCAGATGTTTGTTGTCGACTCTTTGCCGCCTTTTGAAATCGATCGTGCGCCGATGCCCACGTTCGCGGTCCAAACGTTAGCCGAAGGATGAGTGCTGGGCAACAGTGACCGCTATGTCTCCTGACATCGCGCCGATGGCGAAGGCTTCATCGCCAATTCGATCGGTATTCCGGTCCTCTGCGGGAAGGGTGATCGGGCGTATGCACGATACGAACATGGCAGAGGAGTCCAATCGTGAGGAAGCAGGGCGCACCTATACCGACGCCCAGATTCTGGTGTTCGGCGACGAATTTCGAAAGGTTCGCACCCATTTGGGCGGCACCTTCGGTCCCGGCTATACACGCGGAGATTTGGTACTTCTCCATTTCGTCTGGACATCCGACGAACTGAGGCGCTCGGCTACGACCTGCGCCCTGGAATCCGTGTGTGACATGCCCCATCCGACTGTTCTTCGGCGTTTGCGGGTCGTGATGACCCGCGGCTGGGTCACGACGGACCTGCACGGTCATCGGCGCACGTGGAGAATGACGGAGGATGGGCGAAACCAGGTTCGTGACGCGATGAGCATCTTGATGCGCCACTACCTATCCGGACTGCGCGCGGCGGGGCTTGTGTAAGGTACTCCGTGTATGAACCAAGTCCAAAGTGGACTCAGATTTACTTGATACGGCATGGTGGTTTGAGGAGAATCAACCGAACTGACGCGAAATGACGGAGTCGTGACCTTAGGGATATCCAGATGCGGACCGATTTAGAAGAACGGTTTCCATGCCGACCGTAGCGCCGAGTTGGGAGGTACTATGCTTGTCTTATCCCCCATTTCCCAGATGAGATGCTGAATTAGCGACGCGTTAGCCAGATTCTGGTATAAGAATCAATGGATTGGCATCCAGATGGAGGGGGCGGAATGGCTCACCCGACGGGTGAAAGCAGGACCGGCGACCTGAGGTTGGATTTTGATCGTCGTCTGAAGCTTGAGTTCCACGGTTCCAAGATCACGTCGGATGCGGGCCTCCTTCCCTTTCGGGAACTCGATGACGCTCTTGGGCTGAGCGAGATTGCCGGTGAACATCTGGTCGATCCCCAGACCGGCAGGAATGGACAGCACCGGATGACCGGGTTGTTTCGTCAGGCGACGTTTGGACGGCTCGGGGGCTACGAGGATGTGAATGACGCTGACCGCCTCGGGCGTGATCCGGCGGTGCGATGGATCGTCGGCAGTCGCGCTGTCGCCAAACAGGCGGCATCGGCCAGCCAGATGGGACGCTTCGAGACCGAGTTCCTGGCGACCGACGACAACATCGCGGCGCTTGCGGACCTGTCCGGAACATGGATCGACCGGGTCCACGACCGCCGTCCGCCGAAGATGGTGGTTCTCGACATGGATTCCAGCGTCAGCCCGACCTACGGCGACCAGGAAGGCACGGCCTACAACGGCCACTTCGGCTGTACCTGCTATCACCCGCTGTTCCTGTTCAACCATATGGGCGACCTCGAGCGGTGCCGCCTGCGTCCCGGCAACGTCCACAGTGCCGACGGATGGCGGGATGTCCTGGTGCCGGTGGTCGACCGCTACCGGGAACGGAACGTTCGCCTCTACTTTCGCGGCGACGCGGCGTTCGCTTCGCCGGACATCTACGACTACTTGGAAGCCGAGGGCATGCTGTATGCCGTCCGCATCAAAGCCAACAAGGTACTCCAGGACAGCATTGCCCATCTGCTCCGTCGTCCGGTCGGGCGCCCGCCCAATCATGTCCGCCGTTACCATGCCAGCTTCAGCTATCAGGCCGGATCATGGGACAAGAAACGCCGCGTGGTCGCCAAGGTCGAATGGCATCCCGGGGAACTGTATCCCCGCGTCGGCTTCATCGTCACCAACCTGAGCCGCAAGGCCGAACGAGTGGTCGCTTTCTACAACCATCGTGGCACCGCCGAGCAGTGGATCAAGGAAGGCAAGAACGCCATCAAGTGGACCCGGCTTTCGTGCCGCAAGTTCAGGAATAACGAGGTCCGGCTCCAACTACACGCCCTGGCCTACAACCTCGCCAACTTCATGCGGACCCTGGCGTTGCCCAAGGAGGTGGAACACTGGTCGCTGACCACGATCCGGGAGAAGCTGGTCAAGATCGGAGCCATGGTCGTCAGCCATGGCCGGTACGTCACCTTCCAGATGGCGGAGGTCGCCGTGCCCCGTGATCTGTTCCGAAAAATCCTGCGGTTAATCGACGACTTGCGACGATCATCACCGGCGACGGCGTTAACGGAGGAAACCCGAGATGACGGAGGGTGAAGTGCGCCCGAAAGAAGCGGCATCGGGCCGAATTGAGCCAACAAGAGCGACTTGGCGACCGACGGCTCCGCCGGTCAGTCGAAAATGCGGTTCATGGTTCCTAATAAGGGGCAGTTCGGCTACCATCGGAGGCAAGTTTGGGAGTCATCTGGGGAATGTCAGCATAGATATATACCCCCATTTCCCAAATGGTCTCTATATTTTTTCAGCGACAGGATGATTCTGGTATAAGAATCAATGTCATACACACATCAGAACAGACGTACATCGCATCACCCGACGGCCTGGGGCACCTGGGATGTTCCAGTTGGGTCACTGGAAGAATTCGAGGAGATCGAGAAGAAATGTTGAAACAGTTTGGCCGAATCTTTCTTTTTGTTGCCAGCATGTTGGCTTTCACGTCTGTAGCCTGGGCTGCCAAGGGTGTCGTTACCCTGACCATCGAGCCTGCGAAGGGAGATCGTGCAGGTGGCGTTAGGGTGTGGATCCCCTACCCAGTTTCCACGGTCCATCAGGAGATTCGTGAGATGAGCGTCCAGGGGAACATGGTTGGCCATGCGGTGTATGCCGACCCGATGAATGGTGCAACTCATCTGTTTGCTGAATGGGGCAAGGATATAAAGGACCGGCGGCTGGTCCTGCGGTTTCAGGCCGATGCCAGGGAGCGCCGGGTGGCGGAGCTAAAGGATGAACGGTTGCCCATTCCCATGGAGAAGCAACGATTCTTGCAGTCAAGCCAGTGGATACCCACGGATGGTGAGGTGGAACGGGTGGCCAGGGCGGTTGTCGAGGGCCGGGAGGGTATCCTGGAAAAAGCACGGGCAGTTTATGACTGGGTGGTTGAAAACACAACCCGTGATCCAAATGTTCGTGGCTGTGGCCTGGGGGTCGTGGAGGTTACCCTGGCCAAACGTAGCGGCAAGTGCGCAGATTTGAGCTCGGTCTATGTCGCCATGGCCAGGGCGGTTGGCGTGCCGGCCAGGGAGGTGTTTGGCCTGCGCCTCGGTAAAAAGGCTGAACAGGACATCACCGGCGGTTATCACTGCTGGGCCGAGTTTTACCTGCCGGGGACTGGTTGGGTGCCGGTGGATCCATCGGATGTTCGCAAGATCATGTTGGTTAACCGGTGGACTTTGGAGGAGGTCAAGACGCAACGGGAATATTATTTCGGAGCCGTGGACGATTTTCGGATCGTTTTGCGTCATGGGGGGCGGGGGGTGATGCTGAGCCCACCACAAGAGGACGCACCTTTGAACTATTTCATGTATCCATACGCCGAGGTGGACGGCAGGTCACTGGACTATTTCGATCCAGAGAGCTTCCGCTATTCGGTCCATTTCAGGTTGATCGAATAACCTGGAGCCTGGGGAGGGATTGAGCCCCGACCTCAGTATGAGAAGGCTGTCCTCGGCCTGGGATGTTGTCTGTCTGGTGTCCGAGCAGGCGGTGCCAAATCTGGCGTAAGACTTCTCCTAAGGACCAACCATTTCAGAGCCATCCGATAAGTGAAGTGCATACAGGAAGCGAAAGAATTGATTTATAACCGAAAGCACACATCCAGCCGATATCGATTGAAGCGAAAGAAAACGGCGAGTTCATCACCATCACGTACGCCGGTGGCACCACACCCGGAGCGATGAGAGAAATAAGGCGTCATACTGATCGCAAAATTGATCGAGCGCGAAATACCCCTTCTTGCGATCAAATGAAAGCAGGCCGTCCTTATGGCGACGAACATAATTACCTAGAACTAGCCATTTCCATAAGAGTGTCAGTGCTCCTTTACCAGAGACCGTGAGACCGCTGAGATGAGACGCCATATCGTCTATGAACCGGCTCGCTCTTTCCCAGTCGTCCTCACCGAGCGTTTCTAAGAAATCAAAACTAAGGATGCCAGTTGAAAGCATTTCAAACCAGTTCGACAATCCGCCGGTTCGCCGCTCAATCACGATTTGGGCGTCGACGGGGATAGATCGGTCAATTTTCCGGCCCGTCGCGAACCGCGCATCACGGTTGGGCCGGGTGGGAGAGGGTGAGCGAACCGGGGTGTTCCCGCGCCCGGTCGATGACCGCCGCGATCGCCGTTTCGTAGGCGACGACCGTCCGCGATAAATCGTGACCACTCAGCACTTTGGCGCGTCCCGCCGCGCCCAGCCTTTGGCGCAGGATTCTATTGTCGGCCAAACGAAGGATGAGCTCCGCCATGGCCGTCGTGTCGCCGACCGGGGCGAGGAGGCCGGCGCCGGGCCTGGCGACCAACTCCTCGAAGGCCGGAATCGCGGTGGCGACGATGGGGCGGGCACAGGCCATGGCCTCGAGCACCGCCATCGGCTGGCCTTCGGTCTCCGAGCTCATCACCGCGATGTCGGCGGCGGCGAGGTAGGCCGGCAAGCGTTCGTATTCCACCCACCCTTCGAAGTGGACGCGGTCTTCGATACCCATGGCGCGGCACAGGGCCATCATCTCCGAACCCAGTGGACCGTCGCCGACAATCAGAAAGCGGATGTTGCGATTTTGTCGAACCGCCCGCGCCGCCGCCGCGATCAGATCCAGCGGCCGTTTGACGGCCTTCAAGTTGGAGGCGTGATAGACGACGAAATCCTCCGGTCCAATGCCGAGTTCGGTCCGAAGGTCGGTGTTTCGCGGACGTGGGGCGAAGAGTTCAACGTCGACCGGATTGCGGATCGTCGTCACATGGGGGAGGCCCAAAGACCGCAGCCCGTCGCCCATGTGTTGCGCGACCGCGATGATGCCGTCAACCTCGGCCATGCCGTTCAGGAGCGGTCTTGTCAGGTCGTCGCGATAACGGCCGTGAACGACGGCGCCGGCGGCGCCGTGGGTCAGCAACAGGCAGGGCACACCGCGGCCATGAACGAATTCGGGAATGCCGTGGAGAAAGCTCTCCCGACCGATGACGACCAGATCGGGCCGGCGCTCGGAAATCATCGCTCCGAGGACGTCGCGGATGTGTTGCGATTGGGTGCGAACGTATGCTTCGCGGTCCAATCCGAACGGGTTCGCCTCGCTCTGATAGCCGAGAAAGATGTCGATATGCGACATCTCGAACCAGACGCTCTCGACGTCGGGATGGAGGCCGCTCTGGATTGGCTTGCGGACGAAATCGGTGGAACGTGCCGAAATCGTACGAACGCGATGTCCATGTCGGGCGAGCCGACTGAGCAGCGCCGTGCAGACCACTTGCGTACCGCCGAGGGCGGGCCGCAAGGGACCGACATAGACGAGGTCGAAGCGGCGGCCCGACGCCGGCAGGTCCTCGCGCCGCCGTTCGGTCCGAACTCTGTCGGGCATCGTGAACGACATCCTCATAACCGATAAGTTGCATTTCTCGGACGAGCCACCGCCGCCGACCCTAAGACATGTTGTCGAAGCCGGGCAAGACGTGGCTGTCGAAGTTTATTCCGGTGTGTCGTTTTCCGATATCAGAAATGGCTCCGCCGCCCGCCGGATTTCGTCGGGGATGGTGACGGCGCGGCGCAGACGGGTATCGAACAAGACCGCGGTGAACCGCGATTCCATGGCCAGCACTTCATCCTCTACGCGCACGAAGCGATGGAGAAAGGTCGCCGACTTGCCGCCGATCCTGAGAATCGCCGTATCGAGCCGGTAGACGTCGCCGGTGACGAGTTCGGCCTTGAACGCCGCATCGCTGTGGACGACCGCGAACGACAGGCCTTGATCCCGGGTCACGCTGGGCGCCAGACCGAGGCGGGTCTGGAATCCGAACATCGCGTCGCTGATGGCGGCGAAGTAGTACTGGACGTTGAAGTGGCCCAGTCCGTCGCATTGGGCCGGCATCACGTAGCCCTGGTAGGTGGTCACGAATCCGGTCATCCGCGCCTCCGACTCCGCGTCCACATCGGAACGTCAGTTCCGCCCGGTGAGCAAGCCACGCGCCACCACCTGGGCCTGAATCTCGGCGGCGCCCTCGAAGATGTTGAGGATGCGCGCATCGCACAAGACGCGGCTGATCTCGTATTCCTCGGCATAGCCGTTGCCGCCGTGGATCTGCAGGGCGTTGTCGGCATTGGCCCAGGCGACGCGGGCGGCGAGCAACTTGGCCATGCCGGCCTCGATGTCGCAACGCCGTTCCGAATCCTTGGCCCGCGCCGCGCCGTAGCAAAGCTGCCGCGCGACCATCGTCTCCACCGCCATCCACGCCAGCTTGCCGTGGACGCGGGGGAAATCGTGGATCGGTTTGCCGAACTGGTGGCGATCGAGGGCATAGCGCTGGCCCAACTCGAGGGCGTTCTGGGCCACGCCGACGGCGCGGGCCGCGGTCTGTATCCGCGCCGATTCGAAGGTCGCCATCAACTGCTTGAAGCCGTCGCCCTCGACCTCGCCGAGCAGATTCTCCGCCGCCACCTCGAAGCCGTCGAAGCCGAGCTCGTATTCCTTCATGCCGCGATAGCCGAGCACCTTGATCTCGCCGCCGCTCATGCCGTCGGCGGGGAAGGGGTCGCCGTCGCCGCCCCGAGGTTTCGCGGCGAGGAACATCGACAACCCGCGATATCCCGGTTCATCGGGATCGGTGCGCGCGAGCAGCGTCATCATGTCGGTGCGCGCGGCGTGGGTGATCCAGGTCTTGTTGCCGGTGATGCGGTAGACGCCGCCGTCGCGAACCGCACGGGTGCGCAGCGCGCCGAGGTCGGAGCCGGTGTTGGGCTCGGTGAAGACGGCGGTGGGTAGAATCTCGCCGGACGCGATACGCGGCAGCCATGTCTCCTTTTGCGCCGCGGTGCCGCCGAGGCGGATCAGCTCGGCGGCGATCTCCGAGCGGGTGCCGAGCGATCCGACGCCGATATAGCCGCGCGAGAGCTCTTCGGTGACGACGCACATCGCGACCTTGCCGAGGCCGAGACCGCCGAATTCCTCCGGCACGGTAAGGCCGAACACGCCAAGCTCGGCCATCTGCTCGACGACCTCGATCGGGATCAACTCGTCGCGCAGATGCCAGCCATGGGCACGCGGCACGACCCTGTCTTCGGCGAAGCGGCGGAACTGGTCGCGCACCATCTCGAGCGCTTCGTCGTCGAGCAGCGGATCGCCGAAATAGCCGTCGGCCATCAATTCGGCGATGCGACGGCGGGTGGCGGGCGTGTTGCCGGCGGCCATCAATTGCCGTACCGGTTCGGTGCGAAAGCGCTCGATCGTCCGGTCGTCGAGACCCAAATCGGCGGGGCGGACGATCTCGACCTGGCTCAAGGCAATGCCGCCGACGAGCTGGTTGAGGTATTCGCCATAGGCGGCCGCGACCATCAGTCGCTCGAGTTCGCCGAAGCGGCCGGCGGCGTCGAGACCCTCGGCCCAGTTCAATGTCTGGCGGAGCGCTTCGACATAGGTCGCGATCCAAGCGAAGCCGTGAACGGCGTTCTGCTCCTGCTCGAGCGCAGCCAAATCGAGGCGGCCGTCGGTTGTTACGCGTGCCGACACCGCCACCTTGGCCGCCGCCAGCAAGGTCTCGGCGGCCTCGAGGGCGGCGCGCGTGGTATCGACACCGATCTCTTCAGTCTCGGTAGCGTTAGCGGTGTGGGTCATAGGAAAGACTGTCCCGCCTTCGAGGGCGTTGCTGGTATCCGAATGCGGTCGAGTGATGCGGACGATGGCCGGCGAAGTCAAGACGGCAAAGGAAGATAACCGGATTGCGAGCGTGACTGCGGCCACGCCGGCCTCCGAATTGGAACACGCCGGCCAATACCGCTGCCCGACTGGTGCATCGCATTATTGCCGCGGGCTGAATATTGTCGGCCCGCCGATTGGTCAACGGTTACGTTTTGCCGGGCAGGACATAGAGCGCGACGACGAGAAAATGACACACCGCGCCGGTTAGGACGCAAAAGTGCCAGATCGCATGGTTGAACGGCAGCCGCCGCCAGAGGAAGAACAACAAGCCGCCGGTGTAGGACAGTCCACCGGCGACCAACAGCCACCCGCCGCCGGTTCCCAGGTGCGCGAACAGGGTGTCGAGCCAGAGCAATATGAGCCAGCCCATGGCGACGAATATCGGGATCAAGACCCAATGGAGGTGCCCGATCCACAGGCGCGCGATAATGCCCAGCGCCGCCAGCCCCCAGATCACGCCAAACAGCTGCCACCCCACCGGTACGGGCAGTGCCAGCAACGCTATCGGCGTGTAGGTTCCGGCGATCAGCAGGAAGATCGAGCAGTGGTCGAGCACCAGAAACACGGCCTTGGTCGGGCGATGCCATATGCCGTGATACATGGCCGAAAAGAACAGGGTCAGAAAAACCGTCGCGCCATAGATGGCACACACCGTGATGGCGCGCGCGCTGTCGGTCTCGGCGGCAAGTGCGATCAGCAGCGCAAGCGCGGCCGCGGCCAGAACCGCTCCTACGAGATGCACCAGCGTGCTCGCCAGTTCTTCGTAGAGCGTCTCGCCGTCGTCTTCTATTCGGTCTCGGATCCCGGTGTAATTCGTCGCCATCGCGCAGCCCATACCGAATACTATTAAGCCAAAAAGGGCGTTTTTTCCACGGATGACCACATCCTAAAGGGACGGTGCCGACCGGCTCCCGGCCGCCATGTCGCGCCGGGTGCTCAGCCGATTGGTATCACCCTGTTCGGCGGGAGGTGGTCTCGAATGATGGTCGCGAGCCGGTCGACGAGTTCCGGGCGGGGAAAGGTGGAACGATAGACCAGTCGCACCTGGCGGCTGACGTGGGCGGACGTTTCGCGGCATGCGATACCGCGGATCGCATCGCCGGCCGGCAGTGCCAAATTGGGCGCCATCGTCATACCATCTCCCGCCGCGACCAATGCGAGAATCGTTTCCAGGCTCGTTTCACGCGTGTTGGGTGTTTCATCGGTGGTTTTCGCATGGCAGGCGTCGAGTATTTGATCGCGCAGGCAATGCCCCTCCGACAGCAGCAGCATTTCACTCGACTTCAGATCCGCCGTGTCGATCTTGGTCGATTGCGCAAGCCGATGGCCGATCGGCAACGCGACCTGAAAGGGTTCGATGTAGAGCCCGCGATCCTCAAGGTTCTTGTCACCCGGTTCCGTTGCAAGGATCGCGATATCGAGCTCGCCTTCGCGCAGCCGTCTTTCCAAGTGATGGGTGAATCCTTCAATCAGGGTCAGCGCGAGGTTCGGCAGATGTTGCCGGATCGCCGGCAGGATCAGTGGTGACAAATAGGGGCCGATGGTCGGGATCATGCCGAGCCGGAGCGGTCCCGAAAGAGGGTCGCGCGCGGCGGCGGCGGTCGCTTCGATCCGGTTCACCATGTCGATCAATTGCCGGGCCAGGACGACGATTTGCTCGCCGATGGGGGTCACCCGAACACGGCGGTTGGAGCGCTCGAACAACGCCACCCCGAGGTGGTCCTCCAACTTGCGAATCTGTCCGCTCAGCGCCGGTTGGCTGATGTGGCATTTCTGCGCCGCGCGGCCGAAATGCCGCTCGTCGGCGACGGCGAGGACGTAGCGAAAATCTCGAATGTTCACGGGTGATCTCGGTCGATTGCAGTGGTGATCGGTATGTTTGAGATATGCCGTCTTTTCGATTTGTTAGGCCGATGCGGTGAACGAAGCCGGACCAAAACACCACTTCATACCATATGTTAAACCTATTGTAGTAATAGAAACAATCGATTTTACCGATTATTCAATTCGGACTAGGGTGTGCTCCTCGACGGCGCCGTTTCATCGCCGAACCGCAGGAGACAGACGATGACCAAAATGACCACCGCATCCGGTTGCCCGATGGGCGACAACCAAAACAGCCTGACCGCCGGGCCGCGCGGGCCACTGCTGGCGCAAGACTGGCAATTGCTCGAAAAACACGCCCACTTCAACCGTGAACGCATCCCCGAGCGCGTCGTTCACGCCAAGGGTTCCGGCGCCTTCGGCAAGCTGACCATCACCGGCGATATCACCGAATACAGCATGGCCAAGGTGTTCGAGCCGGGCAGCGAAACCGAGTGCTTCTTGCGATTCTCGACGGTCGCCGGCGAGAAGGGAGCGGCCGACGCCGAACGCGACGTCCGCGGATTCGCGGTCAAGTTCTATACCAAGGATGGCAATTGGGACGTGGTCGGCAACAACACGCCGGTATTCTTCGTCCGCGATCCGTACAAGTTCATGGATTTCATCCACAGCCAGAAACGCGATCCGGCAACCAATCTGCGCAGCAACATCATGCAGTGGGACTTCTGGTCGCATGCCCCCGAGGCCCTGCACCAGATCACCATCCTGATGTCGGACCGCGGCCAGCCGGCGTCCTATCGACACATGAACGGCTATGGCTCTCATACCTACAGCTTGATCAATGCGCGCGGCGAGCGGTTCTGGGTCAAGTTTCATTTCAAGACCGAGCAGGGCCACAAGACCAACACCAACGACGAGGTCGCCGGGCTCATCGGCGAAGACCGCGAAAGCCATCAGCGTGACCTTTACGAAGCCATCGACGGCGGCGCATTTCCGCGCTGGAAGTTGAAGGTGCAGGTCATGCCGGAAGCGGATGGCGAAAAGGTGCCCTACAATCCGTTCGATCTGACCAAGGTGTGGCCGCACGCGGACTATCCGCTGATCGAGGTCGGCACCCTCGAGCTCAACCGCAACCCGGAGAATTATTTCGCCGAGGTCGAACAGGCGGCGTTCACGCCGGCCAACATCGTCCCCGGCATCGGCCACAGCCCGGACAAGATGCTGCAAATGCGCATCCTCAGTTATGGCGATGCCCAGCGGTACCGGATTGGCGCGAATCACCAATTGCTGCCGGTCAATGCGCCGCGCTGTCCGGTGCACAATTACCAGCGCGATGGCGCCATGCGCTTCGATGGCAACAACGAGGGCGCGGTGAATTACCAGCCCAACAGTTTCGACGGTCCCGTGGATGATCCCTCGGTCAAGGAGCCGCCGCTCAAGGTTGGCGCCATCGCCGATCGCTACGACCATCGCGACGGCAACGACGACTTCACCCAGGCCGGCAATCTGTTCCGCCTGATGTCGGCCGACGAGCAGAACCGATTGATGGACACCATCGCCGGCGCCATGAAGGGCGTGCCCGCGACCATCGTCGAGCGCCAGCTTGGCTACTTTCGCCAGGCCGACCCGGCCTACGGTGACGGCATCGCCGAGCGGCTGGGCAAGTAAACCTGGGCGGTGCGGCTGTCGGGTCCCTAGAAGAGGACGAAAAAGATCGCCAGCAGGACGAGGATGACAATGGCGAGCGCGGTGGCGAAGCCGCTCATCGGCGCCGGCAGGGGCGGGCGCCAATCGTCGCCCGCCTCCTTGGCCTGCCGCGCTTCGTCGGCCGGGGAATCCTGGCCGATGCCGAGCAGGCCGCCGCCGTGCTGCGCCCGCAGCAGGTCGAGACGGGCCTGAACCTGCTTGTCGTGGTCATCGTCTTTCGGGCGTTCCGCAGGCGGCATCTGGTCGCTCCTAATCGGGCGCGTCGCCGGAAATCGGCGTAAGCGTGATAAGCACGATCTCCGGCGGGGTCAAGAATCGGACTGGAACGATGGCCGTGCCGATGCCGCTGGTCACGTAAAGCCGCCGGCCGTTCTCCTCGATCATGCCATAGGCGTAGCGGTCGCCGTATTGCGACGGCACGATAGGCCGGCCGATCAGGGGGATATAGACCTGACCGCCGCGGGTATGGCCGGCCAGGGTCAAGGCGATCGCGTTCGGCACCTGGGGAAAGATGTCCGGGTTATGGGACAGCAGGATAGTCGGCGCCTCGCGGCCGGTCTGGCCGAGGGTCGCCGGGAGATCGAGGTTGCCGGTCCAAAGATCCTCGAGACCGGCGATCCACAGCGCGTTCCCGGCGTCCTCCGCCAACACGGCGCGGTTACGAAGCACGGTGATCCCGGCTCCGGCCAGCAGGCTCCCCATCCGTGGGCCGTCCCACCACCAGTCGTGATTACCAAGCACCGCGTAGACACCCATGGGCGCGTCGAGGGCCGCCATCGCTGCGGTGGTGTCGACCGGATCGACGAAGGCGGTCTTCAATTGGCGGGTCGTGACGTAATCGCCGAGCAGCAGGACGATGTCGGGTTTCAGCGCCATCCCGCGGTCGATCGCGGCGCGGATGCGGGCCGGCGTTTCGTGCGGCCCGGCGGGCTGGATGTCGCCGATGACGAGGGCGCGAACCGTGCCTTTTAGGCCGGCGACCGGGACCTCGACCCGAGTCAGGACGACATTTCGGGGCTCGATCCAGAACGCATAGACGCCCAGCGCGGCGACCGCCAGCAGCAGGGTCGGTACGACGACCCGGCGCATGCCGCGACGGCGGGTCGGTGCCGGTTTCAGGCCTCGCGGGCGTCTTCGATCGTGCGCATTCCCGGCCGCTTGGCGTTGACCAGCACCGCCATGTTGCCGGGCTTGTGCTCGTTGCGCAGCATCTTCATGTGGGCGCGCGGGATGTCGTCCCAGGCGAAGACTTCCGATACGCAGGGGTCGATGCGCCGTTCGACGACCAGCCGGTTGGCTTGCGCCGCCTGTTTGAGGTTGGCGAAATGGCTGCCCTGGATGCGCTTCTGCCGCATCCATACGAAACGCGCGTCCATGGTCAGGTTGTAGCCGGTGGTGCCGGCGCAGAATACGACCATGCCGCCGCGTTTGACGACGAAGCAGGAAACCGGAAAGGTCTGCTCGCCGGGATGCTCGAAGACGAAATCGACGTCGTTGCCCTTGCCGGTGAATTCCCAGATCGCCTTGCCGAATTTGCGGCATTCCTTCATGTAATCGCCATAGCCGCCGGTGTCGTTGACTTCCGGCAGGCGGCCCCAGCATTCGAATTTCTTGCGGTTGACGACCCCACGACAGCCCAGCTGCATGACGAAGTCGCGCTTCGATTCGTCGGAGATGACGCCGATGGCGTTGGCGCCGGCGGTGGCGATGAGTTGGATCGCCATCGAGCCGAGCCCGCCCGAGGCGCCCCACACCAATACGTTGTGGCCGGGACGCAGGATGTGGGGCCGATGGCCGAACAGCATGCGATACGCGGTTGCCAGCGTCAGCACGTAGCAGCCGCTCTCCTCCCACGTCAGGTGCCTCGGCCGCGGCATGCATTGCTGGGCCTGGACACGGCAAAACTGGGCGAACGAACCGTCCGGCGTCTCGTAGCCCCAGATCCGTTGCGACGGCGAGAACATCGGGTCGCCGCCGTTGCATTCTTCGTCGTCGCCGTCGTCCTGGTTGCAATGCACGACGACCTCGTCGCCGACCTTCCACCGCTTGACCTTGTTGCCGACCGCCCACACCACGCCCGCCGCGTCGGAGCCGGCGACGTGATAGTCCGCCTTGTGGACGTCGAATACCGAGATCGGCTTGCCGAGCGCCGCCCACACGCCGTTGTAATTGACGCCGGCCGCCATCACCATGACCAGCACGTCGTGGCTGTCGAGCTCCGGCGTCGCCACGACCTCGACCTGCATCGCGGTGTCGGGGTTGCCATGCCGGTCGCGGCGGATGGCCCAGGCGTGCATGTTTCTCGGCACGTGGCCAAGCGGCGGAATCTCGCCGACACCATACAGGTCCTTCAGTTCGCCCTCCGGCTCGATTTCCAGTACCTCGGCCGCTTCGCTCATCCCTTCCTCCGACGGTCGCTCAAGGTGGACGGTAATGGGATTGCCTTTTAGCGCGGCGGCGGTTATTTTGCAACGCACAATATGACACTTTCTTTCCAAGGACGCTGAGTCCGGGTAATATTATTTCAAGGAGTAAGGCCCAACCCGTCTGGGTGTCTGGAAACGAAGGAGTGCACGATGGCCGAAGGCACCGATTCTACCGCAGTGCAGCGCGACCGGCCGTGGCTGTTCCGCACCTATTCGGGGCACAGCACGGCGGCGGCCTCGAACGCCCTCTATCGAACCAACTTGGCGCGCGGCCAGACCGGCCTGTCGATCGCCTTCGACCTGCCGACCCAGACCGGCTACGATTCGGATCATCCTCTGGCCAAGGGCGAGGTTGGAAAAGTCGGCGTGCCGATCTGCCATCTCGGCGACATGGAGACCCTGTTCCGGGACATCCCGCTCGCGGAAATGAATACGTCGATGACGATCAACGCCACCGCGCCGTGGTTGTTGGCGCTCTATGTCGCGGCGGCCGAACGCCAGGGCACCGGGCGCGCCGACCTTGCCGGCACGGTGCAGAACGACATCGTCAAGGAATATCTGTCGCGCGGAACCTATATCTTCCCGCCCGAGCCGAGCCTGCGGCTGATCACCGATGTCATCGCCTTCACCTATCGCGAGATTCCGAAGTGGAACCCGACCAACGTCTGCTCCTACCACCTGCAGGAAGCGGGGGCGACGCCGGTGCAGGAACTGGCCTACGCGCTGGCCACCGCCTGCGCGGTACTCGACGGGGTGATGGCGTCGGGCCAGGTGCCGCGCGAGGACGTGCCGCAGGTGGTCGGGCGGATCAGCTTCTTCGTCAATGCCGGCGTCCGCTTCATCACCGAAATATGCAAGATGCGCGCCTTCGCCGAACTGTGGGACGAGGTCACCCGGCTGCGCTACGGCGTCGACAATCCGAAGCTGCGCCGCTTTCGTTACGGCGTCCAAGTCAATTCCCTCGGTCTCACCGAACAGCAGCCCGAGAACAACGTCTATCGCATCCTGCTGGAGATGTTGGCGGTGACGCTGTCGAAGAACGCGCGCGCGCGGGCGGTGCAGCTGCCGGCGTGGAACGAGGCCCTCGGCCTGCCGCGGCCTTGGGATCAGCAATGGAGCCTGCGCCTGCAGCAGATCGTCGCCTACGAAACCGACCTCCTCGAATACGGCGACATCTTCGACGGCGCGCCGGCCATCGAGGACAAGGTCGCCGAGCTCAAACGCGAGGCGCGGGCCGAGCTCGACCATATCCTCGAGATGGGGGGCGCCATCGCCTGCGTGGGTTCGGGCTATATGAAACAGCGCTTGGTCGAATCGAACGCACGCCGGCTGGCCGCGATCGAGGCCGGTGAACAGGTCGTGGTCGGCGTCAACGCCTTTACCGAGAGCGCGCAATCGCCGCTCACCGCCGACGGCGACGGCGGTTTCCTGACCATCGATCCGGCGGCCGAGGCGGAGCAGGTAGCCGGGCTCGAAGCGTGGCGCGCGGCGCGCGACCAAGCGGCGGCGGCCGCCGCGCTCGCCGATCTCGAAGCGGCGGCCCGCGACGGGCGCAATATCATGGAGCCGTCGATCGCCTGCGCCCATGCCGGCGTCACCACCGGCGAATGGAGCGAGGCGTTGCGCCGGGTGTTCGGCGAATACCGGGCGCCGACCGGGGTCGGCCGGGCGACGGCGGTCGGCGGTGACGAATTGGCGCCGGTCCGGCAGCGGGTTGCCCAAGTCTCCGACAGGCTCGGCCGGCGTATCAAGATGCTGGTCGGCAAGCCCGGGCTCGACGGCCATTCCAACGGGGCCGAGCAGATCGCCGTCAAGGCCCGCGACGCCGGCATGGAGGTGGTCTATGAAGGCATCCGCCTGACCCCGGCCGAGATCGTCAACTCGGCGGTCGAAGAGGGGGTGCATGTGGTCGGCCTGTCGATCCTGTCGGGCAGCCATGTGCCGCTGGTCACCGAGATCCTCGACGGCTTGCGTGGGGCCGGGATCGGTGAGGTGCCGATCGTCGTCGGCGGCATCATCCCGCCCGCCGACGAAGCCGTCTTGCGCGCGGCCGGCGTCGCCGCGGTCTATACGCCCAAGGATTACGAGATCTCGGCGATCATGGCCGACATCGTCGACATCGTCGAACGATCGAGCCAGGAAGCGGCGTAGGCGGAACGCGGCCGCCGGCACGGCGACCGCCAAACCGGCAACAGAATTGATTTCCCATGAACGCATAGCGCTCTAGGATCGCCGCCGTGGCGCGCCGCGCCGCGATTCAGGTTCTCGGGAGAGGTTCGATCCCCTCGATTTCGATTCATCTACCCCGCGCCATCACGGCTCTGGTGGTCGTGGCCGCGCTGACGATGGCGGTGGCGCCGGGTGCCTTCGGCCTCGACCCGGCGACCGCGCGGGCCGGCGCGTTGTGTCTGGCGGCGCTGGGCTTCTGGGCGACCGGAATCGTACCCGAATACCTGACCGCGATCGGCTTCTTCCTGATCGCCATGCTGTTCGCCGTGGCGCCGCCGGAAGCGGTCTTCGCCGGCTTTCATTCGACCGCCTGGTGGCTGGTCTTCGGCGGCCTAGTGATCGGCGTCGCGGTCAGGCGTACCGGCCTCGGCGATTGGCTTGCCGCCCATCTCGTCGGCGCCCTCGGCCACGGTTATCTCGGCATGGTCGCCGGCGTCGTACTCGTTGGTCTGGTTCTCGGCTTCGTCATGCCGTCGACGCTCGGCCGGGTGCTGATCATCGTTCCAATCGTGCTGGCGCTCGCCGACCGTTATGGTTTCGAACCGGGCAGCCGGGGCCGCAACGGCTTGGTTCTGGCCATGGTCCTCGGCACCTTCATGCCGACCGCCGCGATCCTGCCGTCGAACGTCGCCAACATGGTGCTGGCCGGCGCCGCGCAAGCGATCTACGGCCTCCAATTCGGCTATGCCAACTATCTGATCCTGCATTTTCCGGTCACCGGTCTGCTCAAGGCGCTGTTGATCGTCGGCGCGACGTGGCTGTTCTTCCGCGACACCCCGCGGGCGGAGCCGGCGACCGATCCCGAGGCCGTGCCGCTGAGTGGCGACGGACGCAAGGTCGGGCTGATCCTGATCGGCGCGCTGATCCTGTGGGCGACCGACGAATTTCATGGCGTGAACCCGGCCTGGGTCGCTCTCGGCGCCGCTTTTCTGTGCCTGCTGCCGCGTTTCGGCGTGGTCCCGGTCGATGCCTTCAATCACGGCATGAACCTGGGCTCGCTGTTCTACGTCGCCGGAATCCTCGGCCTCGGCGCGGTGCTCGCGGTCAGCGGCGCCGGCGATCTGCTCGGGCGGGCGCTGGTCCAGGTGCTGCCCTTTCAGTTGGATGCACCGTTTCTCAACTTCTTCGACCTCGCGGTGTTTTCGACGGTGCTCGCGTTCGGAACCACGGTGCCAGGGGTGCCTGCCGTTATGGCGCCGATCGCGCCGGACCTGGTGGCGGCGACCGGCCTGCCGCTCGAAACCGTGCTGGCGACGTCGGTGATCGGGTTTTCGACCGTCGTCCTGCCCTACCAACTGCCGCCTCTGGTCGTCGCCATGGGGCTCGCCAAGATCCCCATCCGCGCGGCGGCCCGGCTGACGTTTCCGCTGGCCGTGGTGACGCTTCTGATCCTGACGCCGCTGAACTATCTGTGGTGGCGCGCACTCGGCTATTTGTAATTCGACCGAATGGCGCTCTAGGTCGCCTCGCCGACATAGGCGCCACAGCCGACGATGAAATCGCCGACCGGCACCATCCAGGCGCGCTTGGTGGCGAAGGTGCCGAGCTGCGGGTGGAGCCAGACGTATTCGACCCAGAACCCTTCGCTGGCGCCCTCGGCGCGCACGACCATTTCGAGAACGAAGGATTTCCCGTTGGGGTCGCGGGCGGCCAGGGCGTCGCCGCCGATGGAGCCGGTATCGGGATGGGACTGAACGATACCGTTGCGGTCGAGGACGAAAATATAGAGGTCGCGATCGACGTAGGGCCCGTCCAAATCGATGAGCAGGTGGCGCGCGCGGTCGATGCCGATGTCGCGGACCAAATCCGCCGCCCCTTCTGCCAACGCGCGGGCTTCCGCCGTCGTGCCATAGGGCCCGCCCAGCGCCCGATCCGCCGGCCACAGCAGTAGGGCGAAGAGCAGGCAAAAGGTGCTACGGGCCAACATGAAGCGGCTCCCGATTGACCGGGGCTACGGCGACAGCGTCATCGAATTTCCCTCGACACGGTAGCCGCCGATGCGGTCGAGGAAGGTCATGCCGAGCAGCGAGCCGTCCATCGGCGCGCCGTTGACCGAGGCGCGCACATTGTACACCACGATCGGGCCGACCGAGACCGCGCCCAAGGTCACCGGGGCCGCCTTGACCTCGCCGTTGGCGGTGATGAAGGTCTTGCTGTAATTGAGGCGGTCGACATCGAATCCAAGCCGTTCGGCATCGGCCGGGCTGAGCACGACCTCGCTAGCGCCGGTATCGACGAGGAACCGAATGTCGACGCCGTCGACATCGGCCACGACCGCGAAGTGTCCGCCACTGGAGCGGCGAAAGGCGACCGACCGGCCATCGGCTTCGACCCGGCCGTAGTGAGGCGCCAGCTCGGCGATGATGCGGTCGTTCAAGCGAATGACATCGTCACGGTAGCTGTAGGCGAGGATCAGCCCGGCGCCGATCAAGATCCAGATCGCCGCCTGCTTCAGCGCCGTTCCCGGCCGCGCCCGGATGCGAACCACGACCGCCGCGCCGAGAACGATGAGCCAAATCAGGTGATGGGTTAGATAGGCGCCGTCCCCGGAACCGCCGAAAGAACCCGGATTGAGGCCGGCGACCCAGTAAATCAACGCGCCGACCGCGACCGCTGCACCCAG
Source organism: Alphaproteobacteria bacterium (assembly GCA_024244705.1). NCBI lineage: Bacteria > Pseudomonadati > Pseudomonadota > Alphaproteobacteria > Alphaproteobacteria bacterium. The sequence goes on along the minus strand of JAAEOK010000089.1, from coordinate 16,941 downwards.
GAACCACAGCCACAGGGGGCCGCGTCCACGCGGGGGGCGCTGGTGTTGGGGGTCGTGGCTCACCGCGGTCTCCTCGCGTTATTCGTCGCACTGGCGGGTTCTCTTGAGATATGGGCAAATCGGGCCGACACAAGGGCGCGATTACCAACGGCCGCCAGTTCGCGCCAGCGGCCGGCCCCGGGATTCAGCGATTCCTGATCGAGAATCCGTCCGCGCGTATTGCGCTCTATTGCCCGCGGCTCGCGGCGGCATTTGGCGATTCTCACGAAATCGTGATCTTAACGAAGGCAAGGCAATGAATTACCTTTCTCGGCAGTTGTTGATGGACTGGGGTATTTTCCCGACAGATTTTCGGCATGGCACTCGGCGGCGTTGCGCAGGCATTTCGCCGTTGTGCCGCATGAGACTAAGGTCGCAATGACGGAGATGTTGCAGAATCCAGCCGTGCAGGGCGGCGTGCTGCCGTTTGCCGCCGCCTTCGTCCTGGTCGTGGTGATCCGCTTCGGTGGTGGCGGCACAATCGGGCCGCGGTTCGCCATTCTGGCGGTCTGCCTATCGTTCGCCGGTGCCTACTGGCTGCTCGAAGGCACGCCGCCGCTGCCGCCGGTGTCGGCGAAACAGAAGCTGGCCTACCTGGCCGCCATCGCGATCGTGCTCGGCTTCCTGCTCGATGCCTACCGGGCGGAGACGACAGTGGTCAGGGCGGTGACCGCGTTCTTTCCCCTCGGCGCCGTCCTGTGGCTTGCCGAGCGGAAACTGTTCGCCAGCCCGAGCGTTGATTTCATCCTACTCGTCCTGGGGCTGTGGCTGGCGGCGGTGCTGAGCCTGTGGCTGCTCGAATTCGCCGCCCGGACGGCGCACCTGCGCATCGACACTCCGGCGGAGAGGGGGCCCCTCGACGCGGCGACGGTGCTGATGGTCGCCGCCTTCGCGGCCGGCGTGATTTCCCTGTTCGGCGCGTTCATCGGCCTGGCGCTGGTCTCGGTCGCCCTCGGCGCCGGCCTCGGCGCCTTTATGCTGATCAACTACCTGCATTACTTGGTCGCCGGGCGTTCCCTGAAATTCGGCGCTATCGGCGTGGTCGGGCTCGGCTGCTCCTGGTTCGCCGGTATCTATGTGATGGCGTTGTTCGGCGGCGACGTCAGCATCGGCGCGCTCGCAGTCCTGATCCTGGTCTTTATCGCTGATCTCTTCGCCCGCCATATCCGGGTCGGCTCCGGGCTTGGCGGGCGCATCCTCCAGCCGCTGCTTTATGGCGCCGCCGTCGCCCTGCCGGCACTCGCCGCGGTCGGCCTCGCTTACATCACCAAGACGCCGGACGCCGGTTATTAGAACCCAAACCCTCGTTGACCCTATGACCCACGGAAAAGGAGACTCTCATGTTGAAATCGAAGATTCCCGCCTTGCTCTTTGGCGCCGCCCTGATCGGGGCCGTAAACCTCCCGGCATCGGCGAGCGCCGCCGACAACTACCAATTTGATCCGGCCCACTCTTTCGTCTATTTCAAGATCAATCACTTGGGTTGGTCCGACCTGATGGGCCGGTTCAACGGCGTTGAAGGTGCGCTCGTTCTCGACGAGGAAAACCCGGGAAACAGCTCGGTCGAGGTGGTGATCGACGCCAGCAGCGTCGACACCAATCACGAGGCGCGCGACAAGCATTTGCGGAGCCCCGATTTCTTCAACGCAGAGGAATTTCCCGAGATCACGTTCAAGAGCACCAACATCGAGCGCATCGACGATACAACCGGACGCATGACCGGCGATCTGACCCTCCTTGGCGTCACGAAGCCGGTCACCTTCGATTTCAAGTGGGGCCAGCCGTCACCGAACCCGTTCAACGAAAAGGCAACCCACACCGGGTTTAGCGCCGAACTCGACGTTAAGCGGAGCGAATGGGGGATGGACAAGTTCATACCCGGGATCGGCGAGGACGCCACTCTGTTTATCGGCGCCGAAGCCATCAAGCAGTAAGCGAACGCTTTCGCTATCATGGGCCGGTCCGGTTTTCGGGCCGGCCTATTTTATTGAGTGTCGAGGAAGATGGACCGATCCCACTTGCCCGCGGCAGCATTTGTCGCGCCCGACGGATCCAACCGCGCCGCCGTCGAGGATTTGACACACCGTATTGTCGAGCTGGCGGCGAATTGGGCGTCGACCGCAGGCGCGCGGTCGCCGCTGCCGGACGACGGAAGCCTGCCGGATTCGCCCGTGATTCCCGAGACGGCGCGGCCGGTCGACGATATCTTGGCCGAACTCGGCAGCCTCGTGGACGGATCGATGAATGCCGCCCATCCGGGATATATCGGCCACATGGATTCGATCCCGGCGACGATATCCGTACTCGGCGAACTGCTCTCGGCCGAGCTCAACAACAACATGCTGAGCCTCGAAATGTCGCCCCTGCTGTCTCGTCTGGAGCTGGCGGTCGTCGATGCGTTCGCGCGTCAATTCGGGTTCGGTCCCGGTGCCGGCGGGGTGCTGACCAGCGGCGGCAGCCTGGCCAACTTGCAGGCCTTGGCGGTGGCCCGCAATCGCGCTCTCGGCGATGCCGCGTGGGCGGCGCTGGATCGCAACCGGCGCCCGGCGATCTTCGCGTCGGCCCAGGCCCACGCATCGATCCGCAAGGCGGCCATGATCCTCGGCGTCGGCGCCGAGGCGGTGATCCCGGTGGCGGTGGACGCCGACTATCGCATGGACCCCGCCGCGCTCGAAACGGCGGTAGCGGAGCATCTCGCCGCCGGCGGCGTCGCGATGGCGATGGTCGCCACTGTCGGCACCACGATCACCGGCAGCATCGACCCTCTGCCGCCGATCGCCGAAATCGCCCGGCGCCACGGTGTTTGGCTCCATGTCGACGCCGCCTATGGCGGGGGATTGGCGTTTTCGAAGTCTGCCGCGCCACTGATCGCCGGCATCGAGGCCGCCGACTCGATCACCTTCAATCCGCAGAAGTGGCTTTATGTCGCCAAGACCTGCGCGTGCGTCCTATTTCGCGACAACGATACGCTGCTCCAATCGTTTCGCATCGACGCGCCCTACATGGCGGAGACCAACGGGTTCGTTAATCTGGGAGAGCTGTCGCTCCAGGGGACGCGACACGCCGAAGTGCTCAAGCTGTGGCTCACCCTTCAGCATATCGGGCGGCAGGGATTCGATTCATTGATCGAGGCCGGGATCGGTCACGCGACGCGGCTGGCGTCACAGCTCGCGCAGCGCAGCGGGGTCGCCGTTGCTTGCCGACCCCAAACCAATCTGGTTTGCTTTCGTTTGGTCCCGCCCGGCGACGAGACGGAGGCCGACCGACTGAATGCCGAGCTTCAGCGGGCGCTGCTCGCCGAGGCGCGAATCTTTCTCTCCCTCCCCCGCCTCCTCGGTCGCCGCTGGTTGCGGGCGGTCCTGCTCAATCCGTATACCGAGTGGGCCGATATCCAGCGCCTGCTCGACAAGGTCGACGAATTCCGCGCGCGGTTTATTGACGGTTAACCGGCGGGGCGTTAAGGTCTTTCGCATGACAACGCGAGCTCTCATCCGGCGAATTAACGGCCCGGCGCCCACGGGGCGTCCGGGACGTGCTGTTTGCCGGAATCCTGATGCAAGGGAGTTTGCGTATCATGTCATCGACGACATCGACTGATTTTCAACCCACCGCCTGTTTCTATGTCTGCGCCGTGGCCGAGCCGGGGGTCATGCCGCGGGTCCTCGGAATGTTTGCCAAGCGTGGGCTGGTTCCCAATTCGTGGCACAGCCTGCTTAGCGGGGTCGCGGGAGACGAACTGCATATCGATATTCAGGTCGCCGGCATGGCGGCCGAGGAAACGGACTACGTCGCCCGTTGCCTGCGCCAGCTGGCCTATGTGGAAACCGTCCTGACCTCGGAAAAAGGCTACGCCAAGCGGGCCTGAACGACGTCTCGGAGGAGGGAACGTGCCGACGACGCTAGTCCGCGGACGCCGGGTCGCCTATTTGGATTCGGGCGACGGCGAACCGGTCCTGCTTCTACACAGCTCGTCGAGCAGCGGCGCGCAATGGTCGCTGTTGGTCGAGGAGTTGCGGGCGCGCGGCTACCGTGCGCTGGCGCCGGACCTGCTCGGCTACGGCGACAGCGAGCCGTGGCCCGCCGGCGCGGCGCTCGATGCCGAAGACGAGTTTGCCCTGGTGCGGGCGCTCGCCGACATCGCCGGCGCGCCAATTCATCTCGTCGGCCATTCCTATGGGGCGGCGATCTCGTTGCGGATGGCGATGGCGGATGCGCTTCCGTTGCGTAGTCTCGTGCTTTACGAGCCGGTGCTCTTCTCGATCCTCGAATTGGCCGGCGAGACCGCGCTTCACGACGAGATACGGCGGATCGGCGATAACTTTATCGCCGCCGTCGCGCGGGGCGACCCGGCACCCGGTGTCGGTGGCTATGTCGATTATTGGAACGGTGACGGCGCGTGGGCGGCGCTGCCGGACAATGTCCGCGCCCGTGTCCTTCAATCGGCGGACAAGGTCGCCGCCGAATGGGCGATCGGCTTCGCGGTCGATTTCTCCCTTGCCGACATGGCCGCGATCGCTGTCCCGACCTTGGTCGCGCGGGGTGGGGCGACCAACGCGACCACCGCGCGCATTGCCGAATTGGTCGCCGCCACCATCGATGCTGCCCATCTCGCCACCATCGAAGGCGCGCGCCATATGGGTCCGATCACCCATGGCGAAGCGGTCAATCGTGAAATCCTGCTGCATCTCGAGAACGTGGCGCGGTGACCCTGCCATCGAACAACGAATGCGCGATCATAACGAGGGTCACTTTTTAGCAACCCAAGTTCCACTCGATGGAATTCGAGCGCTTTAGCCGTAGACGATACTCATTGCGAAGAATGAAACTCTCTTATGGCCAAGATTGGGCGGCGGAAATGGAAGGGAGCGTTATTTGCTTCCATAATTGAACCGGCATCGGACTTACCGCGATCAGGCAACAACGTTCATGATTCCGCCAGGAGGCCCCGCAAGTGAGGAACGCGCCGGAGCAATTGCTGAAATCGATATTTGGTTTTCCGGTTTTTCGACCGGGCCAGCGGGAGATTGTCAAACGTTTGCTGGCGGGCGCTCATACACTCGTCGTTATGCCGACGGGGGCGGGTAAGTCCCTGTGCTATCAACTATCGGCTCTGCTGAACGACCGCCCAACAATAGTTGTTTCGCCGCTGGTAGCGCTCATGGATGACCAAGCTGCGGCGCTAAAAGCCAACGGGATTGACGTCGGCTGTATCCATTCCGGCCGCTCGCGTGCGGAGAACGTCGAGGATTGGCGGCGCGTTCAGGCGGGTGCGGCTAAGCTGCTCTACATGTCGCCGGAGCGCCTCATGACGGACCGAATGCTTGCCGCGCTCGATGCCGTAGATCCGGCAATGTTCGTCGTCGACGAGGCCCATTGCATTTCCAAGTGGGGAGCCAGTTTTCGCCCGGAATATGAAACATTGTCAGAGCTCAAGGACCGATTTCCGACGGCAACGCTGGCTGCCTTTACTGCGACCGCGGATAGTGCGACACGCCAGGACATAAACAAGAAAATCTTCGGCGGGCGTGGCGAAATCATTGTGTTCGGTTTCGACCGACCAAATTTGCGGCTCGGCGTAGCGCCCAAGACCGACTGGCGCCGGCAACTATTCAATTTCTTGGAACCTCGGCGAAATGGTGCGGGAATCGTGTATTGCCTGTCCCGCCGCTTGACCGAGGAGGTGGCGGCCCTGCTTGCGAAAGAAGGTTACCGGGCGCTGCCCTATCACGCCGGACTACCCGCAGGGGCGCGCAGAGAGAACCAGGAGATTTTTATGGCCGAAGAGGGCGTGATCATGGTGGCGACCATCGCCTTTGGCATGGGGATCGATAAATCGGATATCCGCCACGTCTTGCACCTAAACCTGCCCGGTAGCATGGAGGCTTACTACCAGGAGATCGGGCGCGCGGGGCGTGACGGAAAAGCGGCTGAAGTTCAAATGCTATATGCCTTGGATGACATCCGAATGCGCCGCCGGTTCATTGATCAGGAAGCCTCGGACGAAGACCACAAGCGCCGCGAACACAAGCGACTGGATTCACTCTTGGCCTATTGCGAGGCGACCCAGTGTCGCCGAGTCGCCCTTCTCGCATACTTTGGCGAAGCATCATCGCCTTGCGCGAATTGTGATGTTTGCCTTGATCCGCCGACGGTTATCGATGGCACGACGGAGGCGCGAATGCTCCTATCCGCCATCGCTCGAACCGGACAGCGGTTTGGCGCGGCACATATCATAGACGTCTTGGTTGGCAGCACCTCGGAGAAGATCCACGCTCGCGGGCACGATCAGCTGCCGAATTTCGGCGCCGGCCAGTCACACCCCAAGAGCTTCTGGCGGGCCTTTATCCGACAGGCGGTCGCGGGCGGTTACCTTTCGATCGATATCGAACGCTTTGGCGGCCTGAAACTTTCGCAAAAGGGCGAAGCGGTTTTGAAGGGCATAGATCATTTCTACTTCCGTGAGATTCCAAAGCCAACGGCATCGGCAAAGACATCGAAGCGGGCGCATCTATCGTTGCAGTCAGTGGATGATATCGACACAGAACTGCTAACGCGGTTAAAGGCGCTGCGACGTGAGTTCGCCCTTGAGCGGGGCGTGCCGGCGTTTGTGATTTTTTCCGACGCGACCTTGCATGATATGTGCCGATTGCGACCGGCAACTCTTGAACAAATGATTCAGGTTGGCGGCGTTGGTCCGAAGAAGCTCAAGGATTTCGGCAAATCGTTTCTTGATGCTATCAACGCGGATAATTCGGCGTAGAATCGATTCTGTTGAGGTTTGGGCGAGGCGGCCGGTGAGGCGCCGTCCGAATCGCGCTATGATATTTGGCCAACGTGACGATAGGAGGGAAGCCGCGCCATGAACGACATCGGAAGCCGGCCTTGGGATGGCCAATACGAGATCAAGAACACGACGATCATCGCCGAAACGATGGATCTGCGCGCCTTGCACGTTACGCTCGCCGCCGGCGATGTCATCCCCTGGCATTTCCACAGCCAAGTCACCGAGAATTTCACCTGCGCCAAGGGTGCGTTGGTGGTCGAATCGCGTGCGCCGCGCGAGGAACACCGGTTGCAACCGGGCGAACGACTGACCCTCGAGCCGAAGACGGCTCACCGGGTCAGCAACGGCGGCGATAGCGATTGCTGTTTCGTCCTGGTACAGGGCATCGGCGCTTACGACTATACCCCCGTCGGCGGATGAGCTTCCTCGACCGCATCGCAGCGTGCAACAACGCGGACCTGTCACGCTACCGCCGGTTCTTCGTCGATGGCCACGGGGTCGGATGGGTCGGCGAGACGATGGCGGAACGCCTGCGCGAACTCCCCGAGGTGTTTACAGTGCTCGTCGATTCGGTGACCCTGAACCCGGACATACGCGGTTTCGAGGAGCGCTCCGAGACGGTCGAAAAGGTCCTGCGGATCCTCGCCGAAGACGGCACGGTCACCACCTGGCGAGACGAGGCTTATCCGGTTTCGCTCTCCTTCACGGCGCCGCCATTGTTGAGAATGGAGCGCGCAGCGGTGCCCTTGTTCGGCGTTCGCGCCTATGGCGTTCACGTCAATGGGTTTGTCCGCGACGGCGGCGAGATTCGGATGTGGGTCGGCAGGCGATCACCCGACAAACCGACCTATCCCGGTATGCTTGACAATATGATCGCCGGCGGCCAACCGCTGGGCATTGGGCTGATGGACAACCTGGTCAAGGAAGCGGCAGAGGAGGCGGCTGTCCCGGAGGCGATCGCCCGCACTGCGCGCGCCGTCGGCGCGATCACCTATTGCGCCGAGACCGAAGAGGGCCTGAAGCCGGACGTGCAGTTCTGTTACGACCTGGAATTGCCGCCGGATTTCACCCCACGCAACACCGACGGCGAGATCGCCGAGTTTTATCTGTGGCCGGCCGACGAGGTGCTTCGGGTCGTCGCCGAGACATCCGATTTCAAGTTCAACTGCAACCTGGTCATCATCGATTTCGCGGTCCGCCACGGCCTCATCCCGCCGGATCATCCCGACTACCTCGAAATCGTTCGCGGCCTGCGCCAGTAGCCGGCGCGGGGAAGGGCAATCCATGAGCCGGAACTCGGCCTCGCTGACCAAGCGTGTTAGCGGTTCGGCCTATCGGGCATTCAAATATATCGATGCCATGATACCCGGCCGGCCGATCCCCGCCGACCGGCCGGGAAACGTCGTCATGTTCCATGCCGGGCGTTCGGGTAGCACCGTGCTCGGGCATATGCTCGGCGACAATCGGGAGATCTTCTGGGATCACGAGGTGTTCAATCCGAACCATGGCCTGTGGCGGGAGCAAACCGAGCCGGCCGTCTTTTTGCGCCGGCGCATGGGCCGGGCGGGACGGCGGTTTTATGGCTTCGAATTGCAGCTCCACGGACCGGAAACTTTCGGTCGCGATTGGCCGGGCTTGATAGAGCTTCTCGCCGCGGCCGGGATCAGCCATTTCATCGTTCTACAGCGCCGTAACGTCCTGCGCAGTATCGTGTCGCGGACCGCGGTTCATTTCGGCGGCCACCGCCATCACCGCCGTCACATGTGCGCGCCGCGGCGGCGGGTCACGATCGATGTGGACGAAGCCCGTTTTTCGGAAGGCCGGCTCCCCTTGGTGGCCGGATTGGCGCAGGTGGAAGCCGAATTCGCCGCTTTGCGCTCGGCCCTCGCGGGGTCTGCCGCGCTCTCTTTGGTCTACGAGAACGACATCGCCGACGATCCGCGCATCGCCTATGACAAGACATGCCGGTATCTGGGGCTTTCGGCATTGCCGGTCGCCGTCAAATACGCCCGGGCCAATCCCTATCCGCTGCGCGAGACGATCGAGAACTTCGCCGAGGTGAAGTCGGTTCTCGCCGGAACGTCCTATGGCTGGATGCTGAATGAATAGGCCGCAATCTGGCCATCGGCCGCGATCGCCGCGGCCTCGTCGGCGGTGACGCCGTTTTCGCGCAGGTCACGCAAGGTCGGCGGCCGGTCGCGTTTGGCGAAGCGGCGGCCCTCGGCATCGGTGATCAGCGGATGATGGTGATAGTCCGGGGTCGGCAGGCCGAGCAGGGCCTGGAGCAGGCGGTGTATGTGGGTCGACGGCATCAGGTCGCAGCCCCGGGTCACCAGTGTCACGTTCTGCACCGCGTCGTCGACGGTAACCGACAGGTGATAGCTCGTCGGCGTATCCTTCCGCGCCAGCACGACATCGCCGAACGCCCCCGGCTTTGCCGTCACCTCGCCGGCCTCCCGGTCGGTCCAGGTCAGCGGGCCGGCGGCGGCGGCCGCGGCCGCCATGTCGAGACGGAGGGCATAGGCCGCTCCGGTCTCCATCCGCGCCGCCCGTTCGTCGGGCGCCAGCTCGCGGCAGGTACCCGGATATGTCGGACCGTCCGGGCCATGGGGCGCGGCGCCGATCGTCGCGATCTCACGTTGGATGTCCTTGCGGGTGCAGAAACACGGATAGAGCAGTCCGGCAGTGATGAGGGCATCGAGCGCGGCGCGATAATCAGTGAAATGCGCGGACTGGCGGCGCACCGGCCCGTCCCAGTCGAGGCCGAGCCAGGCGAGGTCTTCGACAATGGCGTCGTCGAATTCCGTTCGGCACCGGCCGCGATCGATGTCTTCGATGCGCAGCAGGAAGCGCCCTCCCGATTCGCGGGCCGCGCGCCAGGCGAACAGCGCCGAATAGGCGTGACCGAGATGAAGGTGTCCGGTCGGGCTGGGAGCGAATCTGGTGCAGATCATGATCTCTGTATCGCGGCCAACGCGATGTTCCTATACCATCGCGCGCTGTCTTCGGGGGCAAATCTCGGTGCGGCGCGAACTATGAAACGACAGCTGACCAAAACCTCGCTCGCTCGCGGGCTCGATGAACTGGCGGCTCGCGATCCCGATATCGCGCGCGCGCTCACGGCCGCCGGCAGGCCCGCCCTGCGTCGAGCGGAGATGGGATTTCCGGCGCTTTTGCGGACCATCGTCGGGCAGCAGGTTTCGACCCATGCGGCACGCGCCATATGGGGCCGCGTCGAAGGCGGCTGCCAGCCGATGTCGGCGGAAAAATTCGCCCGGCTCAGAACGACCACTCTGCGCAAGATGGGATTGAGTCGTCAGAAGATCGAGTATTCCCGCGCGCTTGCCCGTCACGTCGCGAGCGGCGCCCTCGACCTCGACGGCCTGGCGCAGTTGGAGGAAGAGGAGGCGATCGACCGACTCATCGAGGTCAAAGGCATCGGTCGCTGGAGTGCCGAGATCTACCTGCTGTTCGCTCTTGGCCGTGCCGACGTGTGGCCGATCGACGACCTCGCCTTGGCCAAGGCGGTGATCCATATGAAGGGTCTGAAGGGGACACCGAAACGGGCTAAGTTGGTTGCCGTGGCCGAACCCTGGCGGCCGTGGCGTGGCGCCGCCGCCCATCTCATGTGGCACTACTACCACCACCTCAACGACCGCGAAGGCGGCGCGATCTAAGCCAGGAACGAAACGCGAGCTCGCTGGCCCGGTTTTCAGGACCACTTGGTCTTGGGATTTGCCTCGGCCAGGCCGTCGATCGAGATGGCGTCGACCCGCTCGTTGAAAAAGCACAAGTGATCCTTGATCCGCGCGACCTCGGCGACCGGGTCGGGATAGCTCCAGACGATGTCCGCGTGGGCCTGGTTCCCGTTATCGACCGACCAGTAGATCGCGGTTCCCTTGTAGGGGCATTGCGTGGTGCGGTCGCTGGGCGAGAGCCGGTCCAGCCGCACGTCATCGCGCGGGATGTAGTAGCGCGCCGGCAGGCCGGTCTCGACCAGGAACAGCGCGCGTTCGGTTTCGGCCAACACCTCGCCGTCGACCACGACCTGCACCGGCCGCGCGCTGCGCACGATATCGATCCGCGTATAGGGGTCACGGGCGTGGACGAAGACCTTCTCGTCCTCTTCGTACCAGGCGTCCATGCGGTCCCAGTAGAAGGCCATGTAGCCGGCGATTTCCGCCACCTCGTCGTAGGGGTCTTCATAGCTCCACACCGCGTTCTCGGCCGTTCGGCCGCCGGCGCCGACGGTCCAATAGGACGCCTCGCCTTTGAACGGACAATAGGACCGATGATCGGTCGCGCTCAGCAGGTCCATGCGCACGTCGTCGCGCGGGAAGTAATAGACCGGCAGGTGTTTGGTCTCATGGAGCAGGCGCACCGCCGTCGTATCTGCCACTATCTCGCCGCCGAATTCGACCCGCACCCGTTTGGCGCTCGGCTCGAAAGCGATGCGATAACCCGGATGCTTGGCGTAGCCCGGTGCCGTTCCGTCCATCCTGCCCTCCTATTCGCCATTCGCGTGTTGTCATGATATCGGCTTTCTTCGGGCTGGCGGCAATGGGTGAATTCGGATAGGAAAACGGCGCCACGGAAAGGATCCCGCATGCCCGACTCTCCCGCCCTCGACGGGCCCGGCTTTGGCCCCGCCAGCGGCGGAGCGCCGCGTCAATTGGTCGTCCTGCTGCACGGCTGGGGCGCCGACGGCAATGATCTCATTGGCCTCGCTCCGCCGATGTCGCGATTCTTGCCCGATGCGGAGTTTCTGTCGCCGAACGGGCCCGAACCCTGCGACGCCAACCCCATGGGCCGGCAATGGTTTCCGCTTTCCGACATGAGCCCAGACGAGATGCTGCGCGGCGCCAAGGGCGTGGCGCCGGCGATCGACGCCTATCTCGATGCGGCGCTCGCCGAACGCAACCTCGGCGACGACCGGCTGGCCTTGATCGGGTTTTCCCAGGGCACCATGATGGCGCTCTATGTGGCGCTACGGCGGCCGCGCGGCTGCGCCGCCGTCGTCGGCTATTCCGGGCTGCTGATCGGCGGCGAAACGCTGACCGTGGAGGCCCGTTCGAAACCGCCGGTCCTGTTGGTCCACGGCGAGGACGATCCGGTGGTTCCGGTCGCCGCCTTGCCCGCCACGGTCGACGGGCTCAGCGCCGCCGGCGTCGCCGTCGAGTGGCACCGCCGGCCGCGGGTCCAGCACGGCATCGACGAGTTCGGCCTGGTCGCCGGCGCCGAATTCATCGCGACGGCGTTTCGCGAATCGGATCCCTAGGGGCTATCATGTTTCCACATCTCCACCGCATACCGGCCGTCATGCTCGCGCTCGCTACTTACCTCGCTTTGGCGACGCTGGCACTCGCGCAGAGCGACCCGCTTCCGTCGTGGAACGACGGCGCGGCCAAGCGCGCGATCATCGAGTTCGTGCGGACGACGACCGACGAGTCGAGTACGGATTTCGTACCCGCGGCCGAGCGCGTCGCCGCCTTCGACCAGGATGGCACGCTGTGGGTTTCGCACCCCATGTATGCCGGGCTGATGTTCAGCGCCGACCGCGTCCCGGCGGTGGTAAAGGAAAAACCCGAGCTCGCCGAGATCGAGCCGTTCAAAAGCGTGCTCGCCGACACCGCGGCGGCAGTCGCAAAGCTGCCGATGCACGATTTCATGACGACGCTCGACGCGACGACGACCGGAATGAGTGTCGAGGTATTCAACGCCGAGGTGCAGCAATGGCTCGCCACCGCCAGGCACCCGCGCTGGCGACGGCCCTATACCGATCTCACCTACCTCCCCATGCAGGAGCTGTTGGCATACTTGCGCGCCGCCGGCTTCAAGACCTACATCGTCACCGGCGGTGGACAGGATTTCGTGCGGGTATATGCCGAGCGGGTCTACGGCGTTCCGCCCGAGCAGGTGGTCGGCACCGCCCAGCGCACGTCCTATACTTATGACAAGCATGGCAAGCCGGTTCTTATCCGGGAACCGAAGACTTACATTCACGTCAACGACGCGGGCAAGGCCGAGGGCATCCACCTAATGATCGGGCGCCGGCCGCACGCGGCATTCGGCAATTCGACCGGTGATCGGGAGATGCTGGAATACACGAACGCCGGCGATGGCGCGCGTCTGGCGATGCTCGTATTGCATGACGACGCCGAGCGCGAGTATGCCTACGGGCCTGCCCAGTCGCTGCCCGACACCAGAGTGGGCAGGTTCACCCAGGCGCTCTACGACGAGGCAATGATGCAGGGCTGGGTCGTCATCAGCATGAAGAACGACTGGAAGCGGATCTTCGCCTTCGAGGACTAGCGGATTGCGGTGAGGGTGCGGGGCCCCGACTCCTGACTACCCCAAGCGCGCCAGTCGGCTGGCGAGCTCGTCGAGTTGCCCGGTGTCGGCGTTGGCGAAGGCGACGCGCAGATATTCGCTTTGGCTCTCGCCGAAAAACTCGCCGGGCAGCACCAGCAGGCGCTGGTCCGCGGCCAGCCGCTTGGCGACATCGATCGACGATGTGCCGGCGAAGGGATGGCGCAGGTAGGCGAAGAATGCGCCACGAGAGACCAGATCATAGGGCGGGCGGTGGCGTTGGAAGGCGTCGTCCAGGGCGTCGATCAGGCCCAGCACCCGGGCGCGTTTCTCCTCCCGCCATGCGGTCAAGTGTTCGAGCCCATAGAGCGCCGCCAGTTGGCCGATATGGGGCGGGCAGATGGTAATGGTGTCGGCGATCTTTGCCACCGCCGCCATGATCCTCTCGCCGGTAACCAGCGAGCCGACGCGGTAGCCGGTCAGGCTGAAGGCCTTGGAGAAACTGTAGAGCTGGATGAGCGTGTCCCGCCAGCCCTCTTCTTGGAACAAGGTATGCGGCGGCTGCGGTTCGTCACCACCGTCGGCGGGGCGGAAATCCTTGTAGGTCTCATCGATGACGAGAGCGAGACCGTGGTTCGCCGCGAGGTCATAAAACGCCTTGAGCCGGGCGTTGGAATAGATGGTGCCGGTCGGATTGTTCGGCGTGATCAGCACGATAGCGCGCGTGCGCGGCGTGATCAGGGCCGCTGCTTCCTCGGGGTCCGGCACCATGCCCTCGGTGCCCGGCCGGCAGGGCAGGGGAACCGTCGCGATCCCCTGCATGTCGAACCACATGTCGTGATTGAAATAGAACGGTTCCGGCAGGATGACCTCATCGCCCGCCCCGGCGACGGCGAGAGTGGCCATGCAGAAGGCGTGGTTGCAGCCGGTGGTGATCGTGGTTTCCGCCGCCGATATCGGGGCGCCATATTCGCCGGACAGGGACGCGGCGAGTGATTCGCGCAGGGCGTCGAGACCCAGGATCGGTGTGTAGAATGCGGTTCCCGGTTCGCGCACAGCGCCGGCGAGATAGTCGAGCAGTTCGGGTGCCGGGTCGTAATTGGGGACCGCCTGGGCCAAATCGAGGGGCGCCGCGTTGGTCGCCGGTGCCGCCCCTTGCAGCCAGCTTTCGGCTTCGGCGATCGGCGGCGACGCGACCCGGTCGAGGGCAGAATTGATCATCGCCGCCATGATGATTCCTCCGGATCGAATGCCTGTGCCGTTGCCTTGTGAATAGCAGTCGGCGCGGCGCGAGTCACATCATGTCTCGGCTCCCGTCCTCGGCGAAGCTGGAGCGCTCGAGGCCAGGCTACTCCTCGAGCGCGGCCGCGTTGGCGACGATGATCGCAAAGCGGTCGGCGAGGGCGGCGACGGTTGCCCGGTGGAGGGTACCGGCATCGATAATATCGCCGCCCGGCTGGGGCAGGTCACGGGTCGCCGCGGCGCCGGCGACGAGCGTGCTGCGGTAGCCGAGGTCGACGGCAGCGCGGATCGTCGAGCTGACGCACATATGGGTCATGAATCCGGCGACGATCAGCTCGCGCTTGCCGGTCCCTCGCAGCTTCTCGTCAAGATCGGTATGGGCGAACCCATTCGGCATCGACTTGCCGACCACCGTCTCGCCGTCGACCGGTGCCGCCTGGGGTGCGATCTGACCGCCCGGGCCGTCGAGATCGAACAGGCCGCCGGCTTGGCCGCCGTGAACGATATGGATGATCGGCGCCCCCGCGCGCCGCGCCTTGGCGGTGAGGTGCAGGACTTCGTCGAGAGCATCGTCGACGCTCGGTAGCTTGAGGCCGCCGCTGACATATTCCATCTGGCAATCGATCAACACCACCGCGGCATCCTGAAGACGCGGCGGCGCCAGGTTGGCCCCGGCCATTTGCAGGAGGGTCTTGGGCGTGGTCATCCGGCTTCTCCCAGCACAGTAACGGAAGACCATAAGGCTTGGGTTGCAAAATTGCCGAAACAATAGCCAAAATCGCAGTTTCGGACTGCAGTATTGCAGGGTAATGCTTATGAACTGGGATGACTTGCGTTATGTGTTGTCGGTGGCCCGCAGCGGGACCCTGTCCGCCGCCGCCGATCAGCTCGATGTCAACCAGACAACGGTCGCCCGGCGGCTCGCCGCCATCGAGCACGATCTCGGCGCGCGCCTGTTCGACCGCGTCGACCGTCGTATGGTCGCGACAGCGGTCGGCGCCAGTGTCGTCGCTCACGCCGAAACCATGGAAGGCGCGGCCGACCGCCTCGAGCGGACGGTGGCCGGCCGCGACACCGCGCTTTCGGGGACGGTGCGGCTGACCTCCGTCGAATCCCTGTTGGCCAGCTTCCTGGTGCCGCGGCTCGCCGCGTTCCGGGACACGTACCCGGATATTGCGCTCGAGTTGATCGGCGACAACACCAATCTCAACCTGGCCCGCCGTGAGGCCGATATCGCTCTCCGCTTGGCCCGGCCGCGGGAAGGGGTGGCGCGCACCCGCCGCCTCGCCGACATCGGCTATGCGATTTATGGCAACGCAACCTATATGACGGGGCGGTCCGCGCTCGCCTTGCCCGATCTCGACTGGATCGGCCACGACGAGACCCTGTCGCACATCCCGGAGGCGGTGTGGTGCCGGCGCTCGGTGCCCGGATTCCAGCCGGTCCTGCGCTGCAACGGCGTTCACGCCATGGTCGAAGCAGTCAAGGCGGGGATCGGCGTCGGCATCCTGCCGTGCTATCGCGGCGACAGCGAGCCCGGCCTCGTCCGCGTGACCGGGGCCGCGCCGGTGGTGCGCCGTGAACTCTGGATGCTGGTCCATGGCGAATTGCTCAAAGTAAGCCGGGTCCGCAGCGTCGTCGATTGGCTCGCATCGCTTACCGGCGCGCACAAATCACGTCTCTCCGGACAGCATGCGAGCACCGATTGAGGTCCAACATCGGAGGGCATCAATTTGGAAACGCTCGAATTTTTCTGGTCAATCGACGACAAAACGGTAACATGCGGCCGGGTATACGGGAGAACGATAAGGGTACATCGGGCGGCGACGATATGACGGCGACATTTGAAGCAAGCCCGGCTTTGGTGCTGAACGCGGATTTCCGTCCGCTCAGCTATTTCCCATTGTCCCTCTGGAGCTGGCAGGAATCGATCAAGGCGGTGTTCCTCGATCGCGTCAACGTGGTCTCGGAATACGACCACGTCGTGCATTCGCCGAGTTTCCAAATGAAGCTGCCCAGCGTGATCTCGCTCAAGGAGTACGTGCCCGGATCGCGGCGTCCGGCCTTCACCCGGTTCAACGTCTTCCTGCGCGACAAATTTACCTGCCAGTACTGCTATCACCGCTTCGCCGTCGAGGACCTGTCCTTCGATCATGTCGTGCCGCGTTCGCGCGGCGGACGGACCAATTGGGAGAACGTCGTCGCGGCATGCCGCATTTGCAATCTGCAGAAGGGCGATCGGCTGATATCCGAAAGCCGGATGAAGCTGCAGTACCCGCCGGCGCAGCCGACGACCTGGCAGTTGCAGGAGAACGGCCGCTCGTTCCCGCCCAACTACCTCCACGAAAGCTGGCGCGATTTCCTCTATTGGGACAGCGAGCTCGACAGCGAGTAGGTCGCGCCGATTGCCGCCTAGAGCAGTTTCAAAGAACTCCGAGTCAATTCTGTTTCTCATCCGGCGTGCCGGTCCACCAGGAAGCAAGTGCGGCGCGATGCCGAAGCATCGGGCAAGCTTGCTGACGCCGTGGCCGGCCGCCGGATGGAAACCCTACGGGACGGTCGGTTTT
>JAAEOK010000088.1 GCA_024244705.1 Alphaproteobacteria bacterium | reverse complement strand
CGAACGGGCCTTTGTCTTCATCGTCGAAGCGGAGTCCAACGACGAGTTGGACCGACTTCTGCGCAACCTGCCGGCCTGGGGCGTGCTCGAGTGGGATGTCGTCCCGCTTCAGTCCTTCGCCGGGCGCAGCGATCAGGAACGATCGATCGCGGCCGACCTGAAGAAGGTCTTGGGATAAGGCAGTAGGTCAGCGGTTCCCCGGTCAGGGTCGATATCGCGATCTCTTGGGAGCGGAACCGTCCGCCGATCGTACAAATTGGTCTCGTGTCGCTGGTTCAATCCCCGCCACCGCCCTCCGCGTTGACAGCCGAGGGCGTGCTGGTTTAAGCCCTGCCGCGCCCGCCAAGTGTTGTATGATCGGGGGTCTAGGGGCCCCGGGGAGACCGCCGTGGATCAGCCGCATGACAAGCCACAGGATACCAGCGTGCCCGCGCCCGTAGACGCGCCGGCGGCGGCCGCGCGTCCAGCGCTGTCGGTGGTGATCCCGATCCACAACGAGGAGGAGAGCATCCCGCCGCTGTGCGAGCAGCTGTTCCCGGTCCTCGACGGGCTCGGCAAGCCGTTCGAGGTGATCGCCGTCAACGACGGCAGTTCCGACGGCTCGTTCAAGGCGCTGGCCGCGGCGGCGGCCCGCCGACCCGAGCTCAAGATCGTCGATTTCCGCCGCAATTACGGCCAGACGGCGGCGATGATGGCGGGCTTCGACCACGCCACCGGCGACGTCATCGTCTCCCTCGACGCCGACCTGCAGAACGACCCGTCCGACATCCCGACCCTGCTCGACAAGCTCGACGAGGGCTACGACGTGGTCTCGGGCTGGCGCAAGAACCGGACCGACGCGGCGATCCGGCGCAACTTCGTCAGCCGCGTCGCCAACCGCATGATCTCGGTCGTCTCCGGGGTCCGGCTCAACGATTACGGCTGCACGCTCAAGGCCTATCGTCGCGACGTCATCGACGGCGTCCGCCTCTATGGCGAGATGCACCGCTTCCTGCCGATCTACGTCCACTGGATGGGCGCGCGCATCACCGAGATGCCGGTCAAGCACCACCCGCGCCAGTTCGGCCACTCGAAGTATGGATTGCGGCGGACGTTCAAGGTCATCCTCGACCTGATGGTGGTCAAGTTCCTCGAGAACCACTTCGTCAACCCGATCTATTTGTTCGGCGGCTTCGGTGTGCTGTTCATCCTACTGTCGGCGGTGTTCCTCGCCTACATGTTCTATCTCAAGTTCGTCGAGGGCATCTCCTTCATCCTGACCCCGCTGCCGGTGCTGTCGGCGGTGATCTTCCTGGCCGGGATCATGAGCCTGATGATGGGCCTCTTGGCCGAGATGCTGGTCCGCACCTATTTCGAATCACAGCACCGGCCGGCCTATCTGGTGCGGCGCAAGGTGAATTTCGACGAGGCGGCGTGATGTGCGGCCTGGCCGGCTTCGCCGGTTCCGGAGACGCGGCCGACCTGGCGCGCATGACCACGGCGCTGGCCCATCGCGGGCCCGATGGCGAGGGCTTCTATAGCGATCCCGAGACCGCGGTCCATCTCGGCCACCGCCGGCTGGCGATCATCGACCTCGGCGGCGGCGCGCAGCCGATGTGGAACGGCGACGAGACGATCGCCGTCGTCTACAACGGAGAGATCTACAACCACGTCGAACTGCGCCGCGAGCTCGAGGCGCGCGGCCATGTCTTCCGTTCCAGCCATTCCGACACCGAGGTGCTGATCCACGGCTATGCGGAATGGGGCAGCGACCTGCCGCGCCGGCTGAACGGCATGTTCGCCTTCGCCCTCTACGACCGGACGCGGCGCCAACTGTTCCTCGCCCGCGACCGTTTCGGCGAGAAGCCGCTCTATTACTATTTCGACGGCCGCAACTTCGGCTTCGCCTCGGAACTGAGCGCGCTGACCGAGCACCGGCATTACGATCGCACGGTCGACATCCGCTCGCTGCAGAAGTTCTTCGCCTACAGCTTCCTGCCGGCGCCGAACGCGCTCTATCGCCATTGCCGCAAGCTCCCGGGCGGCCATTTCCTAGCCTTCGACCTCGATAGCCGCCGGCTTTCGGTCGACCGCTACTGGCAGTTCGTCATCGAGCCCGACATCGACCCCAGCGACGAGGACGGCCTAGCCGAGGAACTCCTGGGCCTGCTCCAGCAGGCGGTGGAGCGGCGGCTGATCAGCGACGTGCCGCTCGGCATCTTCCTCAGCGGCGGCATCGATTCGAGCGCCACCCTGGCCCTCGCGGCGCGGTGCCGGGATGCGGCCGAGCTCAAGACCTTCACCATCGGCTTCACCGAGAAGTCGTTCAGCGAGCACGACTACGCCGACGCGGTCGCCAAGCGCTTCGGCTCCCACCACAGCGTCGAGGTCCTCGGCCTCGACGGCGCGCGGGCGCTGATCCCCGAGGTGCTGGCCAAGCTCGACGAGCCGCTCGGCGACGGGTCGATCATCCCGACCTATATGTTGAGCCGGTTCACCCGCCGCGATGTCACGGTGGCGCTGTCCGGCGACGGCGGCGACGAGCTGTTCGCCGGCTACGACCCGTTCCGGGCGCTCGGTCCGGCCGCGCTCTACGAACGCCTGGTGCCCAAGGCCGTCCATTCGGGGTTGCGCCGGGTCGCCGATTGGCTGCCGATCTCGACCCGCAACATGAGCTTGGATTTCAGGATCCGCCGCACCCTGATGGGGCTGTCCTACCCGCGCGCGGTGTGGAATCCGATCTGGCTCAGTTCGCTCGAGCCGCAGGACATCCGCGAGGCGCTCGAGGAGCCGCTCGAGACCGAGGAGCTCTACGCCGAGGCGCTCGAGGTGTGGCACGGCAACCGGACCGGGAACCTGGTCGACCGCGGGCTGGAATTCTATACCAACCTCTATCTGCAGGACGACATCCTGACCAAGGTCGATCGCGCGGCGATGATGGTGTCGCTCGAATCGCGGGCGGTGTTTCTCGACAACGACCTCGTCGAGTTCTGTCGGCGCCTGCCGCATACGCTCAAATACCGCAACGGCCAGGGCAAATACCTGCTGCGCAAGGCGCTCGCCAACGTGCTGCCCGACAGCGTGCTGTCGCGTCCCAAGAAGGGGTTCGGCATCCCGATGGCGGCGTGGCTCAAGCAGATCCCGGCCAACCCGCCGCTCGATCCGGTCTCGGGAGTCGATGTCGACTGGGTCGCCAAAAGGTGGCAGGAACACCGCCAGGGCAAGGCCGACCACCGCTTCCTGCTGTGGAGCTGGCTCGGCTTCCGGCTCTTCGCCGACGGCATGGGCATCGGCGGTCCCGCTCTGGCCGGAGACGCCGCCGACGCCTGATACTCGTCGGGCGGAATTACTCGGCGGCGGCCGGAAAAAACGTATCGCTGACCCGAATGACCGCACCCTCGCCGCCGTGCCACAGCACCGGCCCGCAGGAGTTCATGCGGGACAAGGTCTCGGCATCGAACACGACGATGAGGCGGATCGGATAGGCCAGCGGCGCCACGCAGCCGGTCTCGAACAGCGCGTCGCGATAGGACAGCCGGTCGTGCCAGCGCATGATGTCGGCCGGATTGATCGGCACGAATTTCCACGACACCAGGGTCGGGCGCGCGAAGCGGCGGGCGAGCCCGGCATAGGGCTGCCGCTTCTCGGCCTTGGGCTCGATCAGCACGATTTCGCCGCGGCTGCTCGCGCGCTGGACGACGTCGATCAGCGCGGCCATGCCGCCGAAGTCACGGGTGACGATATATTCCCGCGCCACGAGTGCCGCCTGGACCGCGAAGCCGAGACAAACGATCACCGTCAATGTCGCGACGAGCCTGGGTTTGAATCGCTCCGGCAACCACAGATCGACGAAGGCGACACCAATGGCGATGGTCAGGAACAGGGTCAGCGAGGCCGGCCGAAACAGGTAGAGCTTGGCCAGCAGGTGCGTATCGCGGTCGAAAAAGGCGATCGCCGACGCGAGGAAGAAGTAGGCCAGCAGGGCGAGGGCGAACAGCGGCAGACTGCGGTCGGGCGCGCGCCTGGCGAGCACCGTCATGACCGCGATCAGGAATGCCGCGCCGACCACGCCACGGACCCAGGTCCAGGTCACCGCCTCGACCGCGAAGGGGGCGATGTGGTGGGGGTTGCGCAGGGCATAGAGGACGTTGGGGTCGGGGCCGCCGGGGGCGACCGCGACGGCGTTGCCCAACTGGTCGAAGGCGACGATGACGACCAGAGGCGCAACCGCGAGGGCGTAGGCCCCCGCGAACAGAAGCAGGCGGGGCACCGGCATCTGCCGCAGGATTGCGAGGAGGAAGAACGCGAGCGTCCAGAAGCCGCCGACCAGGAAATGAAGGTAGGTGGCCAGAACCATCAGTGCCGCCGCCGGCCACCACCGCGATCGCAGCCCCAGCCCGATGGCGAAGATGACGGCGCCATAGGCATAGGTCTTGCTCTCGGCGCCCTCGAACAGCCAATCGTCGCCATGGAGCGTTTCGCCGGCGAAATCGAACAACACGACGATTGCGAGCGCGCGTAGCGCCGAAACGCCCAAGGTGCTGAAAAGAAACGCGAAGGCGGCCGCGTAGAGCGCCGCCATGACCAGCCGCAGGAGGACCTGGGTCGCCGCAAAGCCGATGGTCTCCACCACGGCGCCGGAGAACGACCTGAACAGGAAACGCGCATTGGCCTGGTCGAAGATGGCGGTGTAGGGCGAATACAGGTCCGGGTTCACGCTGCGGTGGGCGAGGATGTAATTGAATTCCTCGTTCGGGTTCCACGACACCGGCAACAGCACCAACACGGTCATCGGCAGCAGCGCCAACGCCAGGAAGCGAAAGTCCGAGCGGCGGTCGAGTTCGGCGATCCAGGCGGATACCCGCTCGCGCAGGGTCGCGCCGCCCGCCGCGGGCGCGGTCATCGATCACCTCGGGCGACGGCGACCGGGCGAACGCCGGATAGTGGCGGTGCCGGGCGGGCGTCGCGGGCGACCATCATCAAGGCTTCGCTGTGACGCGGCACGACAGGACCAGGGTTGGGTGACGGATGCGCCGGTCTTATGCCGCTCCGGCGCCGCCGGCGCAAGGCTCTAGAGCATGATCCGCGGTGGTGCCTTCGACTCGATTCTGTGGGCGAAACGCGCGCAACGGATCCCAATGTCCGTATGCCGCGCGTTGGCGGTTGTGATCGGACGGGCGCGCCCGACACACCGTATTCGACGGGGACGGCTCACTCGGCCAAAGTGATCTCTCCCTCCCATTCGGAAACGGTACGGCCACCGGACAACTGGGTCGGCCGAAAGGTGCCTTGCCCGGCAATACCCGCATACTTGCCGGTCCCGCTCAGGAGCTTCCAATGGCCGACCGATTTGCCCTGGTCTCTTTTCCAGGAACTCGTTCGGGTATCGTCACCGTCGCCGTGCAAACAGATACCTTCGCCCCAGGTCCCGCTTTCGTCCCAGAATCCGGCGCCATGGCATTCGATCGCCTCGGTTCCGAAGACACTGTCCGGCGAATGCGAAACTCCCGTGCCCTCAAACACCCAATACCCGCTGTTCTCTCCGGTCTGCCAGTTGTCAGTTTCCGAGACCAAGAAATTTGTGCCGCTGACCTTTTCACCGGCCAGCGCCGTCAGGGGAAAGAGCATGAGTATCACCGCCAATGTCATGCGTTTCATGGCTGTCCTTCTGGGTTTGATGGCGATGCAGATCAGCCTATCGCACGGCGGTAGATCGACGAAGCGGGAAGTTGGGAGATCGCTCGGGATCAAGAAACGGCGCTCACCGGCCGGCTGCGGAAGGTCCCAGCGGCCTCGTTCGACACCGTCGATCACGCACATCGCAGTTGAATGCCCCTAGCCGGTCGATTAGGGTTTTCGGACACTAACAAAAATTACACCGCTCGATCCGGCCGGAAAACGGACCGCCGAACGGCTCATGTGTCGCGCACCGGAACGGAACCGGCCGACACCTGTCTAGGGAGGAGATGGAACATGTCAACACTTCGAGCCACACAAGGAGCCCTCGCGGTAGCGGCCGCGGCGGCAATCGTCGTCGGCCTCGGGACCGGGTTGTCCCCGGCGAGCGCGAAAGAAAAGGTCACGGTCGGCTTCATTGGGCCGTTGAGCGGGGGCACCTCGTCGAACGGCCTCGGCGGGCGCAACGCGGCCGATCTCGCGGTCCAGCTGCGCAACGCCGACCCCGACGCCAAGTACGAATACGAGCTGCTCGTCCAAGACGACGAATGCAAGCCCAACATCGGGGTCCAGGCGGCGACCAAGTACGGCGCCAACAAGGACGTGATCGCCGCCACCACCCATTACTGTTCCGCTGTCGCCATCTCGACGGTCGACGTCTATCACAAGTTCGGACTGCCGATCATCGTCTGGGGCGCGGTGCTGCCGGACATCACCTACGGCAACGATTACAAAGAGGTGCATCGCGTCAACGGCACCATGATCAACCAGAATGCGACCGCCGCCGAGTTCATGACCGGGCTGGGTTACAAGACCTGGGCGATCATCCACGACACCACCGACTACGGCAAAGGCCACAACAAGTATTTCAGCGAGAACCTGGCCAAGAACGGCGGCGAGATCCTCGGCACCTTTGGCGTCACCGCCGACCAGCAGGACTTTTCGGCCGAGCTTACCAAGATCAAGGCGCTGAACCCGGAGGTTCTGTATTTCGGCGGCCTGACGCCGATCGGTGTCCGCATCCGTGCGCAGATGGAGAAGCTGGGCCTGGACGCGCAGTTCGAAGGGACCTCGGGGATCGTCTCCGATACCTTCATCGAAGGAACCGGCGACTTGGCGGAGGGCGTGCTGGCGTTCCGCGAGGGCGCGCCGACGGAGAAGCTGCCGGGCGGCCAGTTCTTTCTCGAGCAGTACGCCAAGCAGGGCTATTCCGAACCTCCGGAAGCATACGGTGCCTTCGCCTTCACCGCGATGAACCTGATTCTCGATACCATCGAGGCGGTGGGACCCGATCGCAAGAAAGTCCGCGACGCGCTCAACAACGTGAGCGGTGCCAATGCGGCCGATTCGATCACCGGCAAAGTCGACTTCGACGACCACGGCCAGAACACTATCGCAGTGATCACCAAATACGTCATCCAGGACGGCGAATGGACGATCTGGGAGGAAAGCGAATACGCCGCCGGCAAGCGTAAGCTCAAGGGCATGTAGGACCGCAATCGTCGGTGCGGCGGCCGGGCGTCGGTCCGGCCGCCCGCCATTCCCCGATCGACCACGACCCTGAGGGCGCTGCCATGGATGTCGGGCTGGTTGGCCAGCACCTCATGAACGGCCTTATGCTGGGCATGATGTATGCCCTCGTGGCGGTCGGGTTCACCCTCTTCTTCGGGGTCATGGACATCATCAATTTCGCCCACGGCGACGTGCTGATGGTGGGCGCCTTCGTCGGCCTGGCAACCTATCTCGGGCTGACCTTCGTCGGCATCGAAAACCCCTGGGTGCTGCTGCTTGCCATGATCGCGTTCGCGACCTGCACGGTAGCCGCGTTGGGGGCGCTGATCGCCAGGTTCCTGGTTCTGCCGCTCAAAAACGCGCCGCCCTTGAACACGCTGCTGATCACGCTGATGCTGGGCACGGCGCTGCACGAAGGCGTCAGGCTGTTCTATCCGCGAGGCGCCAACCCCCAGCACTTTCCGTCGCTGCTGCCGAGCACGGACTATGCCTTCGGCAACTTCACCCTCAGGGTCGACAGCGTGATGCTGTTGGTCGCCGGAATGGCGGCGATTGTCGGGCTCCACCTGCTGATCAACCGGACCAAGCTGGGGCTCGCCATCCGCGCCGTCGCCCAGGACGAGGACACGGCCAAGACGATGGGCATCAACTTCACCCTGATCGTGCTGGTCACGTTCGCCATCGGATCGGCGCTGGCCGCGTTTGCCGGCATTCTCCACGGGCTTTATTACAGCGAGATCAATTTCGCCATGGGTCTGCTGCTCGGGGTGATCGGCTTTTCGGCGGCCATCGTCGGCGGCCTCGGCAACATCTACGGCGCCATCATCGGCGGCTTCCTGTTCGCCGGCCTGCAGACGATCAGCGTCGTCGCGCTGCCGTTCGCCAGCGCCTACAAGGATGTCTTCGCCTTCGGCGTCGTCATCCTCATCATGGCCTGGCGGCCCACCGGACTGATCCGCGAGAAGGTCAGCGAGCGGGTGTAGCGGATGGACAATTCGCCGGCCAGGGCCCCGCTATTTCCCGCCATCGCCGCCGCCGTCGCGGCGGTCGTCTTTGTGATCCTGCTGCTCAAGGTCGAATCGCAGGCCGGGATCGCGGCCTTGCTGGCGGCCGGTGCGGTCGCGCTCATGGCGGCGGCCCATTTCGGCATGACGGCCCGGATCGGACATGTCTTTGCCGAACGCGACCACGTCCTCAATCTGATGATGGTGATCGGGGTCGTGGCGGTGACCGGTTTCTTCCACGAGGACCATTTCGTCCTGCTACTGGTCGCCACCGTGATCATCTACGTGATCGCCTGTTTGGGGCTGAATCTGCAATTCGGCTATTCCGGCGTTCTCAACTTCGCCGGGGCGGCGTTCTTCGGCATCGGTTGCTACACGGCGGCGGTACTGACCGCGCATACCGCGATCCCCCACCTCATCGTCCTCGTCGCCGGCGGGATCATGGCGGCGGCCATCGGATCGCTGCTTCTGCTGCCGGTGTTACGTACCTCGAGCCATTATTCGGCGGTGGTGACCATCGCCTTCGGGTTGCTGTTCAAAATCTTCTTGGAGGTCAACGACGCCCTCGGCGGGCCGCAAGGGCTCCGCGTCGAGGGCATGAGCGTGCTCGGTTGGAACTTCAACGACAACATCGAGATCGGCGACACTTTCGAGGCGTCGTTCTACGTCAATTACATCGTCATCGGACTGATCGTCCTGGTGCTGGCCTTCGCCTTCGTCAGGCGCGTGGAGCGCTCGTGGATCGGGCTCAACCTCGACGCGGTGCGGCTCGACGAGACGGCGGGCGCGTGCTTCGGGCTCAACGGCATCCGCTGGAAAATCACCGCCTTCACCCTCGGCAATTTTCTGATCGGAATCGCGGGCGCATTGTTCGCCATGATGCTGGGCTTCATCGCGCCGACCAACTTCACCTTCGGCGATTCGCTGATCCTGGTATCCATCGTGCTGCTCGGCGGCATCGGCAATCCATGGGGCCTGGCGGTGGCGACGACGATCCTGATCATCATTCCGGAGAAGTTGCAGGTGATTCAGGAATACCGTTTCCTTATCTTCGCCGCGATCGTCATCCTGATCCTGCTCTACCGTCCCCAGGGCATTCTGCCGCGGCCGCTTCGCACTTACATACCGGGATGGCGGCCGAAATGAGCGCGTCTCCTGAACCGATCCTGGTCGCTACCGACCTGTCCAAGATGTTCGGCGGCGTCGTCGCCTTGGACCAGCTGAATGTCGAGGTGTTCGAGGATCGGGTGCTCGGACTAATCGGTCCCAACGGTTCCGGCAAGACGACATTCTTCAACGTTGCCACCGGGCTCTATCCGGCGACCAGCGGCCGCGTGATATTCGATGGCCGGGATATCACCAACGGCTCGCCTCAGGCGGTTTACCGGGCCGGTATATCGCGGACCTTTCAGCGCTCGCGCCTGGCCCTGCCGCTCAGCATTTTCGACAACATCATGATCGGCAATCACAAGCGGTTGAACCAGGGTCTGTGGTTCAACCTCGTCACGCGCAAGGCCTTCCGCCAGCAATTCGAGGAGAATTTCGAGCAGGCCCGGGCGCTGGTCGACGTCTTCGACCCGCCGCTGGCCGGCCGCATGTTCGAGCCCATCGGCAACCTGCCGCTGATCGACCGGCGGCGCATCGAGATCTGCCGCGCGCTGATCTGCCGCCCGAGGCTGCTGCTGCTCGACGAGCCCTCGGCCGGCATGACCCACGAGGAAACGACACAATTGATGGATGACATCCTCAAGGTCAAACAACAGATCGCGGGCCTGACCATCATCATCATCGAGCACGAGATGGGCGTCATCGAGCGCATCACCGACAGGTGTGTCGTGCTGAACTTCGGCCAGAAGATCTGCGAGGGGCCTTATAACGAGGTGGCGGCGGACCGGCAGGTCCAGGAAGCCTATTTGGGGGTCGAATGAGCGAAGTCCGACAACAGGGGTTGCTGGTCGAGGGGCTCCATACCGCCTACGACCGGGCCGACGTCCTGGAGGGCGTTACGCTGCACGCCGAGACCGGCAAGATCACCTGTCTGCTGGGCTCCAACGGGTCCGGCAAGACGACCCTCATTCGCTCGGTGCTCGGCCTCACGCGGCCCAACAAGGGTCGGATCGTGTTCGACGGCACCGACCTCACCGGGCTCGCCACCCACAAGGTCGTCGCCGCCGGCATCGCCTGCATTCCGGAAGGCCGCCAGGTGTTCCCCAAGATGACGGTGGCGGAAAACCTGCGCCTCGGCGGCTATCAGGAATCCGCGGCCGAAGTCCTGGCGCGGCGGCTCGAGCAAGTCTACGAGACCTTTCCGCGGCTGCGCGAGCGCAAGGACCAGATCGCCGGCACCATGTCCGGCGGCGAGCAGGCGATGGTGTCGATCGGCCGCGGCCTGATGAGCGCGCCCAAGCTGTTGCTGGTCGACGAGCCCTCGCTCGGCCTGTCGCCGATCCTGGTCAAGGAGAACTTCAACATCATCCGCCGCATCAACGAGCAAGGCATCACCGTGTTCCTGGTCGAACAGAACGTGCGCCAGACCCTGGCCATCGCCGACTACGGCTACGTGTTGTCGAAGGGCCGCGTCGTCGGCGCCGGCACACCGGAAGAATTGAGTCGCACCGAGGAGGTCCATCAGGCCTATTTCGGCTGATGGGCGTGGGACCGGCCGCCGGGTCCGTGCCGCGGCGCCGGGGCCGGCGTCTTTCGGACTTCGCTGCCGTCGGCCAGGGCCGGTGGCCCAGGTTTCGAGCGCACACAAAAACTGCGATATTGGGTGACCTTTCGAGCGCGGGATACCGACCGTCATGACCCAGCACATCGGCATCGTCGCCTGTTCGGCCGAGGGCGCTTCCCTCTGCTATCGCACCATATGCGTGGAAGGCGCGGACTTGCTCGGCCCCCGGGCCCATCCCGAGGTTTCGATGCATACGCCGTCGCTGGCCGACTACGTCACCTGTCTCGACCGCGGCGACATGGCGGGCGTCGGCGAATTGATGCTCGCATCGGCCGACAAACTCGCAAGAATCGGCGCCGACTTCCTGATTTGCCCCGACAACACAATCCATCAGGCATTCGACTACGTCGCCCCGCGCTCGCCGCTGCCCTGGCTCCATATTGCCGAAATCGTCGCAGTGGAGGCCGCCGGTCGCGGGTTTCGCCGTCTCGCCCTCACCGGAACACGTTGGCTCGTGGAGAGCGATGTCTATCCCGAAAAACTGGCCGCCCACGGCTTGCAGTGCCAACGTCCCGAGCCCGCCGAAATCAACGAAATCGATCGCATAATCATGGATGAGCTGGTCAAGGGCGACTTCGAGCCGGAAGCGATTGCCTATTTCCAGCGGACTCTCGTGCGTCTGAAGCGAGCCGGATGCGATGCCGCGATCCTCGGCTGCACCGAGATCCCGCTGATCATCGACGACACGACCTCGCCGGTTCCGACACTCGATTCGACCCGACTGCTGGCGCGCGCCGCGCTCCGTCGGGCAACGCTCATCGAATAGACAATTCGAGTCGCCGCCATCGCACCACGTGAGTGCTATCTCTTCGGTGCCGGGGCCATCGCCTCATGGATGTCGATGCCCTCCGGCAGCACCAGCCAGTCCGGTTTCGAGCGCGCATAGACATAGCGCTGCAATTTGTACCAAAAGGTCGGCTGGTCGAAACTGCCGCCGGCGATGCCGCGATAGCCGGGGAGGAATTCCAGGGTCCAGGTTACGGTCGACCCGCAGACCTCGCAGAATTGGGATTCGATCCAGCGTCCGGCGTCGGAGGTGAGCCGGTAGGTCTTGAACGCCCCCTGGCTGAAAGTGACGTCTTCGTCGTTGAAATAGACCGATATGCCGAACGCGCTTCCGGTCCGGCGCTGGCACCAAGTGCACGAGCAGGCACCGACCCGCTGCGGATTCCCGGACGTGCGATAGCGGACGCCGCCGCAAACGCAGCCGCCTTCATGGATTTCAGCCACGGCGCATCTCCCTCCAGTGAAATCGTCAATCAACACCGTATCGGGCCACGGGTCATGTTCGCATTTCGGCCCGCGTTTCACGACCCATCTGCCCGAAACCGCCACAGAATTGATTCCGCAGGAACGCATAGCACCCTAGGCGGCACGCCGGGAACACGTTAGTATGGTTAATAGAATTGGCTGGTCGTCGGAATGCGCCGCCCACTTGTGCTCTCCCAATGCGGCGCCCGGCAATAGGGGAGGTACGATGAGCTTTTCGATCAAATCTGTAGCCGTGATCCTCGGTCTGGCTGCCTTTGCGTTGGCCCAGGCGCTACCCCTCGACGCGCGGGCACAGGACGCCGAGGCGCTGTTGAACGCGAAATGCTCGAGCTGCCACAAGCCGTTGGCGGATGGCGGTATTCACCGCATCAACGAGGCCCGCAAGACGCCCGAGGGCTGGTTCATGACGCTGTTCCGGATGACCAATATTCATGGCGTCAAACTGACCTCCGACGAGACCCGCACGCTGGTCACGTATCTGTCCAATACGCAGGGCTTGGCGCCGGCCGAAACCGAAGGCTATCGCTATGTCTTGGAGCGGACGCCGGGGGCCATCGATGGCGCGCCCAACGAGAATCTCGGCGCGATGTGCGGCCGCTGCCACACCTTCGCGCGCGTCGCCCTGCAGCGTCGCGACACGGACGATTGGCGTAAGCTCGTCCATTTCCATCTCGGCCAATATCCGACCACGGAGTATCAAGCGCTTGGCCGCGACCGCGACTGGTTCGGCCTCGCCTCCGACAACATGGCGACCGAACTGGGCCGGACCCAGCCCCTCGATACGCCCGACTGGGCAACCTGGAAGGACCGTGCGCCGACCGATCTCTCGGGGATATGGATCGTCGTCGGCAGGCAGCCGGGCAAAGGCGCCTATGACGGCTCGATGCAGGTTACCGCCAGCGGAGACGACACCTACGATGCCATCCTGGCGATACAATTTGCCGACGGCCAGACCGCCGAACACAAGGGCACCGCGATCGTCTATACCGGTCACGAATGGCGCGCGAGCAAGCTTGGACCCGACGGTCCGGTGCGCCAGGTTCTGGGCGCCTCGGAGGATGGCGGTATGCTGACCGGGCGCTGGTTCCTGCGCGACAACGATGTCATTGGCGGCTCGATGAAGGCAGTTCGCGTCGCCGGTGCGGAGCCACAGATTCTGGCCGTCAACCCACCCTATATCAAGCAAGGCGGGTCGGTGCAGGTCACCATCATCGGGCTCGGCATGGATGGCGAGCCCCAACTCGGCGCCGGCGTGACGGTCAAGAATATTATCGCGCAAACTTCAGAGAAGATCGTCGCCGAGATCGAGGCCGCCGCCGACGCCGCCGTTGGGCCACGTGGCGTCAGTGCCGGCGAGGCCAACGCGCCCGACTCGTTCGTCGTCTACGATAAGGTCGACCGCGTCGCCGTGCTGCCGGAAACCACGATCGCGCGGGTCGGCGACGGCGGCGGGCCGATCGCGTCGGTGCCGGCCCAGTTCGAGGCGATGGGATTCATGGCCGGACCCGACGGCGAGGGCGGAACCGATGACGACATCGCGATTGGTGTCATGCCGGCGACCTGGTCGACGTCGAACTTCGACGCCACGGCTGAAATGCTGAAGGACACGGAATTCGCCGGCACCATCGACCAGGGCGGCCTGTTCTCGCCGGGAATCGCCGGCCCCAATCCGGCGCGACCGATGAGCACCAACAACGCCGGCAACCTCAATGTCGTTGCAACCGTCGACGACGACGGTAACCCGGTCGAGGGGGCGGCACACCTGTTCGTCACCGTGCAGCGCTATATCGATCCGCCGATCCGCTGACCAGCGACAACGGAGAGTCCAGATGTCGGGATTGAGCCTCGTCGCCCATAACGTCCACGATGTTGCTATCGACGGTAGGCGCGTGCTGTTTCACATTCCGACCACGTCGTTGTTCGAGATGGACGACGTCAGCGGTGCCGTGCTCGATCTTTTCAAGTCGCGGGCCGCGGTGACGCGGGAGGTCCTGCGCACTCAGTTCAAAGGCCGCTACCAGCGGGCCGAGCTGGAAGAGACGATCGACGGCTTCCTCGAACTCGACATCGTTCGTGACGTCCGCGCCCAGGACCAGGCGGTGCGTCCGGTGAAGGTGGAGAACTTCCCCCTCAGCACGATGATTCTGACCGTCAATACAGGCTGCAACCTGGCCTGCAACTATTGTTACAAGGAGGATCTGACCTCTCCCGACAAGGGCCAAAAGATGGAGTTCGAAACGGCGGTCAAAGCCTTCGAGCTGCTACTCGAACGGGCCCGTGACCGGGCCCGGGTGAATCTCGTCTTTTTCGGCGGTGAGCCGCTCACCAATCTGCCGCTGATCAAGCAGATGGTGGACTACGCCGAGCGCCGCGGCGCCGAGGTCGGGAAGACCGTCGATTTCAGCCTGACCACGAATGCGACCTTGTTGCGCGAGGAGATCGTCGACTATCTCGACGCCCACCGCTTCGGCATCACGGTCAGCATGGACGGGCCCAAGGCGCTTCACGACAAATACCGCAAGACCGTCGGCGGCAAGGGCTCCTACGACGCCGTGGCGAAGAACGCGCGCATGCTGCTGTCGCGCTACCGGTCGCGCCCGGTGGGCGTTCGGGTGACGCTGACCCGTGGCGTCACCGACGTCATCGGTATCCACGACCACTTGAAGAACGACATCGGATTCTTCGAAGTCGGTTTTTCGCCGGTGAGTTCGGGCGACATTGCGCAATTCAACCTGGACGCCGACGAGCTGGCGCAGGTCTTTCACGACATGAAGGTGCTGGGCGAAACCTATACCGAGGCCGCGCTTCGGGACGAGAATATCGG
Organism: Alphaproteobacteria bacterium; assembly: GCA_024244705.1. Lineage (NCBI taxonomy): Bacteria > Pseudomonadati > Pseudomonadota > Alphaproteobacteria > Alphaproteobacteria bacterium. The sequence continues at coordinate 100,346 of JAAEOK010000088.1, read as the reverse complement.
CTTCTCGAATATGCATCAGCTGATGAACGATCTCGTCGAAGGTACCAAGAAGGCTCTGCCGTGCGGCGCCGGCCTCGGCATGCTGGCCGCCGACAAGGATGGCGGCCTCAACTTGTGCCACCGCTTCACCGGCTCGAAGCTGCCGACTTTCGGTTCGGTCGATGACGGGATCGACGAGCCGGCGCTCGCCGATTTCCTCGAACAGGCCCAGGACAAATCCGAAAAGGGCTGCGCCACCTGCCGCATCCGCAACATCTGCGCCGGCGGTTGCTACCACGAATCCTATGCCCGCTTCGAGGACCCGCATTCGCCGGTCTATCACTATTGCGAGTTGATGCGCGATTGGGTCGATTTCGGAATCTCCGCCTACGGTCGGATCATGGCGGGAAATCCCGGCTTCCTGAAGCGCCACGTCGAACCACGGAGGACACGTTATGAAACACCTTAAGCCGATGAACGCCAAGGCGGAGCGGTTCGTGGAGGCCGCCGAGCAGGGCAAGGCGGACGAGGTTCAGTTGATGCAGACCGTCGCCGGCTGCACGGCGACCTTGGACCCTGGTTGGGAGGTCGATGCGTTCGGCGGCGTGGCTGCCCTCTGTCAACCGATGGAGGCCGACCTCTATGGTTGCGCCGATCCTTGCTGGTGGCCGGCACAGGTGGCGGATACGCTCAATACCTATCCGGAATGGAACGCCGGCGCCCCGGCGGCCCAGAGCGATTGGCGCAAGTTGCAATCGGTCTTCCCGGACGAAATTTGACCGCCCGGCAGGTTGACGGACCGATGACGAAGAACGAACGGGGACGCGTGATGAGTACCAGGAATCTGACCAGGACATTTGCTACGGCCGGTGCGGTTGCCATGTTGTTTGGCGGTGCCGCCGATCTTTCGGCGAAAGACTACCTCCTGACCGGGATCAAACCCGACAAGTTGATCCTGATCGACGCCGGCGCGCGCAAGATCGACAAGGTGCTCGAGATCCCGAACGCGGGGCCCGGCATGACCACGATTACGCCGTCGCCGGACGGCGCGACCGCTTATGCAATCGTCAATCGGTGGGAAAGCATTTCCGGCATCGACCTCGATAGCGGCAAGCAGGTCTTCCGCGCCGAGTTGTCGGGCGGCGAGATGCGCGGCAAGGCGATGTTCGGCATGGACATCTCGCCCGACGGCAGCGAGCTCGCGGTCTATGTGTCGTCGGTCAAGCTCGGACTTGGCGAGTATGAAGTTCAGCCAACGGAGATCCGTTTCTTCGATCCCAAGGCGGGTATCGATGCCAAGCCAATCCGCACAATTCCGGTGCCCCGTCAGGTCACGGTATTGTTCTACTCCGCGGACGGCACCAAACTTTACGGTATGGGCCGCGCCCTCTACGTCATCGATCCCCAGACCGGCGACATCATCGAGGATCACAAGACCCAGGCCTGGGACCGGCCCAATTTCTACCCCCCCGATGTCCTCGACGTGTGGAGCCAGTGGGAGCAGGCCATGGTCTTTTCGACGCCCTATTATACGGCGCGGAGCGACATGAGCCTCGAGGACCCGGCGGCCTACTGGACCGGTATCCTGACGCTCGATCTCGAGACGGGCGCCTTCGCGCTCAAGGATGTCGAGAATACCGAGGTGTTCTATTTCTCGTCGGTGGTCAATCCGATGAACCCGAATCAGGTGTTCGGCGTCTACAACACCCTAGCCAAGCTCGATATTGCTGAAGGCAAGTCCCTGGGCTCGGTCGAGCTCGATCACAGCTACTACGACATCAATATGTCGAGCGACGGCAAGGAGGTTTATATCGGTGGCACCCTCGGCGATGTCGCCGTCTACAACGCCGATACGCTCAAGAAGATCGGCGAAATCAAGATGCCGGGGGAAGCGAATCAAGCTCTATCGACCCTGCGCGTTATTCGCAAATAGACCGGTCGAACGACGACCGGCCCGCGTACAGGCGCCGCTCCATCGGCTTCCATCGAAGACGCCCTAGACCGGCGTCCGCGTAGACGAGATGTTTCAGATGGTCGACGTTCTGCTGTCGATCGCGCCGGTGTTTGCGCTGATCGTACTCGGCCATGTATTGCGCCGCCTCGGCTTTCCCAGTTTCGAGTTTTGGAACATCAACGACAGACTCGTCTACTGGGTGCTGTTTCCGGCGCTGCTATTCTCCAAAACCTCGACCCTGTCGTTCGCCGGCGATCTGGTCGGCGACTATGCCATCGTCATTCTCGGCGGTTTCGCCGCGGCGACGATCTACGGCCTCGCCATGGGTCGGGCGCTCGGCTTGGGCGGGCCCGCCGCGAGCTCGGTCCTGCAAGGCGCCGCGCGCCACAATACCTTCATCGCCCTGGCCGTTTCCGAGCGCCTGTTCGGCGGCGAGGGCTTGGGGCTGGCGGCGGTGGCGACATCGCTGCTGATCCCGGTCACCAATATTGTCATCGTCTCGTGCATGGTCGGACTGATCCATGCCGGCGGCGGCCGGAAATTCGGCGCCATCTTCGTCCGCGAACTCCTGCGCAACCCGCTGATCGCGGCGGTCGGCCTGGGCGTCGCGGTCAATGTGACCGCTATCGGCCCGATTCCGATCCTCAACGATGCCACCGCCATCCTCGGCGCGGCGGCGCTACCGGTGATGCTGCTCTGCGTCGGGGCCAGCCTTCACCGCGAAGGCATCCGCGGATCCTTGCTGCCTTTTGTCGCGACCGGGTTCGGCAAGCTGCTGGTCTTCCCGCTGGTCATTATGGGCCTGGCGCTGGCGCTTGGTCTCCACGGCACGGCCGCCATGGTGGCGATGATCTACGGCGCGGTTCCGACCGCGTCCTCGGGCTATACGCTTGCCCGTCAGATGGGCGGCGACGCCCACCTGATGGCCAGCATCATCACCTTCCAAACGGCGATCGGCTTTGTCACCATGCCGCTGACGATTTTGGCGGCGGGACTGGTGTTTGGTTAGCCCGGCCTATGCCCCTTGTCACCGGACCTTGGTGCGGCGAAGGTATCGGCCATGACCGATCGTCGTACTCTGAATTGGCTGTTCGGATTCGTCCGTCCCCATGTTGCGCGCCTGGGCATCGTCTTCGTGTTGTCCCTGGCGGCGGCGCTGCTTTCCCTCGCCCAGCCCTATATCACCAAATATCTGATCGATGACGGCCTGATCGCCGGCGATTTCACAGTTGTCGTGCTGGCCTGCGGGTTGATGATTCTCGTCGCGCTGATTGGTACCGCGCTGGGCGCGTTCAACCGTTGGCACTACATCACCGCGTCGAGCGGGATCCTGTTCGCCCTGCGCGAGAGCGTGTATCGGCATTTGCAGATTCTGTCGCCAAAATTCTTCGCCCGTACGCGAGGCGGCGATCTGATGGCACGCCTCGACGGCGATGTCGCCGAGGTCCAGCGCTTCGCCGTCGATTCGGCGCTTGCATTTCTCAACGGCATTATCGGTTTGGCCGGCGCCGTGGTGCTGATGATCGTGTTGAGCCCGCTCCTGTCCCTGTTCGCCTTCGTATTGTTGCCGGTGCAGTTTTTGTTCCTGCGCATCATGCGGCCGCGCATCGAATCGTGGACGCGAATCTTGCGGGAACGCGCAAGCGACGTCTCGGCCTTCTTCTTCGAGACCCTGGGGGCAATGAAATTCATCCAGTCGGTGGCCGCCGAAAAGCGCGAGGCGGCGCAATTGTCCACGCTGCAGGATCACTATTTCCAGATCCTCAGGCCCCTGCAGATGCTCAATTTCGCCACCGCTTCGGTGCCGACCTTGCTGACCCTGCTGAGCACCGCCTTGGTTTTCATCGCCGGCGGCTATCTGGTCATCGAAGGGTCGCTTACGCTCGGCACGTTGATCGCCTTCACCGCCTATCTCAGCCGCGCCACGGGCCCGGTCCACACCCTGCTTGGCCTCTACGTCGCCATGAAGCGCGCCCAGGTCAGCCTCGGCCGGGTCGCCGAGATCACCGATGCCGAGCCGGCGGTGCGACCGCCGGCGTCGCCCCAGGCCTTCCCGTCCGACGCGGTCGGGCATATCGTGTTCGATGGGGTCCGCTTCGGCTATGATCCGGAGCAGGCGCCGATTCTCCGCGATGTCACGGTCGACATTCCCGGCGGCTCCAAGGTCGCCGTGCTCGGCGCTTCGGGCGCCGGAAAAACGACCTTGATCGATCTGCTGCAGCGCCATTACGACCCGGATTCCGGCGCCATCGCAATCGACGGCAGCGACCTCCGAACCTTGGCTTTGGACGAGTTGCGGCGGCGCGTCGCCGTCGTCGCCCAGGACACGGTGCTGTTCGCCGGCACCATTGCCGACAATATCCGCTATGCCGCACCGGAGGCGGACGAGGCACGAATTCGCGAGGTCGGACGGCTCGCCCTGGTCGACGCCTTCGCCGACGAGCTGCCCGACGGCTACCAATCCCAGGTCGGCAGCCGGGGCACGCAGCTCTCGGGAGGCCAGCGCCAGCGCATCGCCATCGCGCGCGCTCTGCTTCAGGACCCGTTGGTCCTCATCCTCGACGAAGCGACGACCGGCATCGATCCGGAATCGGAACAGGCCATCCGTGCCGCCATCGACCTCTTGTTCGCCGGCCGTACGCGCATCGTCGTCAGCCATCACTCGACGATCGCGGACGATGCCGACCGCGTCTTCGAGTTGAGCGATGGGCGGCTCGTCGAGCGGGCGGTGAAAGCTTTGGCCGGGTCGCGGTGAGTATGACGGTCGCGGTCGGTATTCTTGATAGCGGGGTCGGTGAGGAGATGTCACCCCTCGTCGCGGCCGGACGGGCCTTCGTCCTCGACCGTTCGGGGGAGGTGGCGTCATCGAACGATATCGGCGATCTCCTCGGCCATGGTGCCGAGATGGCCCGGATCATCATCGAGCAGGCGCCCGGGTGCCGTTTGATTGTCGCCCGCGTCTTCCACCACACTTTCACATCCCAACCGCAAACCGTGGCCGCCGGGCTCGACTGGCTCGTCGACCACGGCGCCCGGCTGGTCAATATGAGCTTCGGTCTCGGCGAGGACCGCGCGGTCTTGCGGCACAGCGTCGCGCATGCGCTTTCGGCCGGGACCATATTGGTCGCTTCGGCGCCGGCACTCGGCAGCGCGGTCTATCCGGCATCCTATGACGACGTGATCGCGGTGACCGGCGACGCCCGCTGCGGGCCGGGCGAGATTTCCGATCTCGGTGGCGACCGTGCCGATTTCGGCACCTATTGCGGCGATCCCGACCAACGAAAGGGGCGGCCGGTGATCGCGGGCGCCAGCATCGGCGCCGCCCATTTCAGTGGTCTTGCGGCCGATCTCCTCGACCGGCAGCCTGATTTGGATCGCCAATCCGCGACCGCTCATTTCCGGGCCACGGCCATGTTCGGAGAGGATCCCCGCCGGCGCCGCCCTGGACTCCGGTGATGCTGGGCGGGCTGCGAGAAATGCTCGGTAACGATCGCATCCGGGCGCCGCTGTTCTGGGCGGTGCTGGCCGCCCTGACCGCCGCCGCCGTCGGGCTCGGCCCGGTGATCGAGCGGTCGTGTCTCGCGGCCGGGCTGTTGTCCGCGGTGGCGGCTTCCGTCGCTGCACCATCGCGGCGCGGCCTCTTGGGCGCAACCGCTTTGGTGTTTCTGACCGCGGCCGGCCTCAGCCTGTCGTTCCGCCTGCTCGGCGACGATTTTTCGTACTCCTACGTCTGGTTGCTCAGCGCGCCCGAGCTGGCCTGGTACCTCAAGCTCTCCAATCTGTGGGCCGGGGAGGCGGGCACCCTGCTGTGCCTCGCCCTGGTCGGCCTCGTCATGGCGCGCCGCCTGTCCCGCTACGACGGCTGGGCGGGTCCGGGTGCTTTCGTCGTGGCGGCATTCTTCATCGCCGGGACGCTGATCTGGGATCCTTTCGCTCAAACCGGCGCGGCGCAGCTGGCGAGCGCGGTGAGCCTCGGCATGAACGCCCATTTGACGCGGATCTGGATGGCGGTGCATCCGCCGCTCGTTTTCGTGGCGACGATGCTGTTGCTGGCGCCGGTGGGATCGGCGCTGCAGGCGATGGCGACGGGCACCGGCGCTTGGCGTCCGATATCCGACCGCTACAGCCGTGGAGCCTGGCTCATTCTGTCGGCCGGCATCGCGTTCGGCATGTGGTGGGCCTACGAAGACTTTGCCTATGGCACGGTCTGGCACTGGGACCCGGTGCAGACCGCCAGCTTCGTCGTCTGGTGCCTCTTGACCGCCCAGCTCCATGCCCAAAAGCGCTACCGCACCGACGGCGCCTTCGGCCTAATCCAGCCGCTGATGGCGTTGCTGGCGGCGGCGGCGATCGTGGTGTCGATGATCGTCACCCGCAGCCCCGTCCTCGCGTCCTCCCACCGCTATGTCGGCGATACCTCGCTGCCGCTGCTGGGCGTCCTCTTGGGCGCGCTGACCCTGGCCGTCGTCGCCGCCTTGATCTATCGCTGGCGGCGAGGTTTCAAGTGGCGCCCGCCGGCCGGCGAGAAGGAAATCCTGATCTGGCTGGCGATGGTGCTCTTCGCCGGGGCCGGCGCGATCGGTCTCGGCCAGATCGCCTTCGCCTATGGCAGCGCCTATTTGGACCTGCCGCGACCGTCGAACCTCAAACCATTCTTCGAGACGCTGACCCGGTTCGCCCATGGCGGCGAGATCGAGTCGTTGCGTCGCGCATTCGCCCAATGGGACATCGACAATTTTTCCACCAACGCTTGGTTGGCGCCGCTCGGCGCGGTGGTCGGCTTCGTCGGCGGCCATTATTTCCTACCGCTGGCGGGGCGCTGGCGCTGGACTTGTTCGGTTGGCGCGGTTGCCCTCGCGATTGCCTTGGCCTGGTTCCTCGAACCCTTTGGCGGCTTCTACAAAGGCACCGGGCTGACCTCGAGCAACACGGTCGCCATCTTCCCCTGGCTCGACGTCATGATCGTGGCCGCATTTTATCTGGCCGCCGCGGTCGTCGCCTGGTCGATCGCCGCCGCGGTGCGAAACGGCAGCCGCCGTGCTTACGCCTATTACGGGCCGGTCGCCTTGATCCACGCCGGCGCCATGATCGTGGTCGGCGCCGGGTTGGCCGCCACCGTGCTCGATAGCTATACCCAAACCATGGTGCAATTGCCCCGGGACTTCGGCAAACAGCTCCGCTTCCCCGGCGGCTATTCCTTGCGGGTCGGGCTCACCGAATCCGACTGGAAAACGGATGGTGCCCGCGCCAACGGCGGCGACGCCGCGTTTCACGCCATCGCCCGTGTCGAATGGGCGCTGACCCGGGACGGACAAGTGGTCGAGGCCGAGACAGGGCACACCGTCTACCGCGATCAAAGGCCGCCCTATAGCGACGAGATCGGACCGGTTCGCATGATGTGCGAGATCGTCGACTACCGCTATGCCCGCTATGCCAGCGACGATCGCCAGATGATTCACCCCTTCATCTCGCGCGGCTTGTGGCGCGACGTCCAGGTTTGGTTCCCCGCGGTCAGCTATCCGTCGCGCCTCGATGCGACCGAGGGCAGCCTCGGCGAGGGCAGCGGCACCGCGCCGATGGTATTGAAAGTCATTCCGGCAATGTCGTGGATCTGGATCGGACTGTGTATGGTGATCGGCGGATTCGCCCTGCTCTATCTGTTCGAGTGGCGCCGCCCCACCGACCGCGAGGCCGCGGAGAACAGCCTTTAGAGTCCGACCAGGTGAATCTGATGGGGCGGCCCATCGATCAGGATGCCGCGATAACGAAGCCAGTTTAACGCCACCGCGACCCCGTCGGCGTCCGCGTCCAGACTTGCGGCGGCCCGATCGGTGAGATCGGCAATCGATCGACCCTGCTGACTGACAATGAAGCGGGCGAGATCGATCACCGCCACGCCGGCGATACGCCAAACGCCGCGCGGATGATCGGGTGTAACGCAGACCTCGCGGGCGACAACCAAGCCGTTCTCGACCACCGGGTTGAGTTCGACACGCGGCGGCGCGGAGCGAAGCCCGCCGTGGGCCGGCGCGTCGTCGGGCCATGCCGCGCGGGCACGCCAGAAGGGGTTTTTGGGCCACCGGGTCTCGAGCCGGTAGAAGTCGCGCCCAACCCGGCAATAACGTCGGAACGCCTCGCACTCACGCTCTGTATAGAACGCCTGTGCCAGCGCGGCGTCGCCGGTGCCGGAGAGCATGGTGTGGACGGCCGCTACTGCGGCGAGTGCCGAGCCGAAGGCCTCGAAAACGCCGTTGCCGGACAGCGGATCGACGGCGACGGCGGCGTCGCCGACGCGGATCTTTCGGTCGCCGATCAATTCCTTGGCCAACCAAGCGGTCGCGTTGCGCGTCATCGGCTGTCCGGCCGGATCCCCAAGCGGGACCATACCAGCGGCAGGACCGAGCGCCGCAACCCGGGCATCGAAAAAGGCATCGAGTCCGGGGCGCTTGGGAAGCGCGCCGGCGCTGCCGTCGAGAAAGAACTGCAAATAGCCGATGCCATCGCCTGTCGATACGTACCACACCCAGCCGTCCGCAAGCGCGGCGACGATTGTCTCGGGCCGAGGCGGTATGCCGGTCATCTTGCGGATCAGCGCCGTTGTTTCGGGACCGCGTTGGGCGCGACCATGGGGGTGTGGTGCGCGGCGGCCCCGGGCCTCGACCACGAACCGGCACCGCAGTCTGCGCGCGATGCCGCCGGAATGCCGATAGCCGATCACGGTGTCGCCATCGCTCATGTCGATGCGGCCGACACGGCCGGCAATCGCCGTCACGCCGCGCGCACTGGCGTCGCTGAGCAGGCCGGCATCGAAGGCCTTGCGTTCGGTCACCGATTCGCGATTTCGCGCCGCGCTCTCGCCATTCCAGATAGGGAGGCGCTCGACCCGCGGCCCCACCGCGGCAAGCGCATTCCGGCACTCATAGGTGGACAGGAATTCGATAACGCGGTCGGACAGGCCTTCGACGGTGAGACGCGCACGCGGCGTCGAAAGGATCGCCACATCGTACCCGCGTTCGCGCAGCAGCAGAGCGGTCAAGCATCCGGCCGGTCCGGCGCCGAGCACCGCGATATCGAACTCTTTCATGATCGTCCTGACGGCAGTGTCGTGGAATGAATGCCGTCATCTTGGGATGGAGATCGCATCGAAACAAGGCCGATCAGCCGACGCCACTCGATCGGCTCGCCGGCCTCCCTTTTGCCCGTGCAACCCGCCTAGGCGCTCTGCGCCAGGACGGCGTTTTCGGCTCCGCCGAGTATGACTTCGAGGTCGGCCTGGTCGAGGGATTCCCGGGCTTCCAAGGCGGCGACCAGCCGATCCAATTGGGGACGGTTTTGCTCGATGATCTCGGCCGCCCGCGTTTCCGCCTCCTTGAGCAATTTCCTGACCGCGTCATCCACGGCCTCCGCGGTCGCCTCGCTGAAATGCCGGGGCAGGGCGATTTCGCGGCCGAGAAACGGATGGGCGTCGCTTTCGCGAACGTCAACCGGCCCGACATCCTCGGACATTCCCCATCGTCCGACCATGGCGCGCGCCAATAGCGTCGCTTGGTGGATGTCGTCGTCGGCACCGGAGCTACGGCTCCCGAGCAGCAGCCGCTCGGCGGTCCGTCCGCCCATCATGATGACGAGCCGATCGAGTAGGTACTCTTCGGGCAGGGTGTGGCGGTCCTCTTCCGGCAATTGCTGGGTGACGCCCAACGCTCGCCCGCGGGGAATGATGCTGACCTTGTGGAGCGGATCCGCGGTCGGCAGATTAAACGCGAGGACGGCGTGCCCCGATTCATGGACGGCCAGCCGATGACGCTCCTCCGGCTGGATCGCCAGTGTCCGCACCGAGCCCATCAAGAGCTTGTCGCGCATCTGTTCGAAATGTCCGGCATCGACCTCGGTCGCGCCTTCGCGGGCCGCCAGAATCGCCGCTTCGTTGACCAGGTTCTTCAGGTCGGCGCCGGAAAATCCCGGTGTGCCGGCGGCGAGCGTCGCGAGGTCGACGTCGCCGGCCAGGGGAATCTTGCGCGTGTGGACGCGCAGGATGTCCCGCCGCGCCGTCTTGTCCGGCAGATCGAGCGTAACGTGGCGGTCGAAACGCCCCGGCCGCAACAGCGCCGCATCGAGCACGTCGGGGCGGTTGGTCGCGGCCAGGACGATCACCGCTTCGTGGCCGGAGAATCCGTCCATCTCGGCGAGGATCTGGTTGAGTGTCTGCTCACGTTCATCGTGCCCACCGCCCAGCCCGGTGCCACGCACCCGGCCGACGCTGTCGAGTTCGTCGATGAAGATGATGCTCGGGGCCCGCTTCTTCGCTTCGTCGAACATCCGCCGCACCCGCGATGCTCCGACACCGACGAACAGTTCGATGAACTCCGACGCCGAGATATGAAAGAACGGCACTTCGGACTCTCCGGCGAGCGCCCGGGCGAGCAGGGTCTTGCCGGTTCCCGGCGGTCCCATCAGGAGGACGCCATGGGGAACTTCGGCGCCCAGGCGCGTGAAGCGGTCGGGATCGCGGAGGTAGTCGACCAGCTCCGAAACCTCGCGCTTGGCGTTGTCCAGGCCGGCGACGTCGGCGAAGGTCACTTTCTTGCGCCCTTTCTCTTCCTTCCGTGCCGAGCCCTCGAGAAACCCTGTGACATCGCCGGCGCGTCCAACGCCACCGGGAAGGTTATGCGCGAGACGGCTCCAAAAAAGCCAAAACAGGCCGAGCATCAGCAACCACGGGACCATGGCATAGATCAGTCCTTGGCCGCCCGGTTCGTCCTCGATCACAGATAGTTTCACGCCGTGGCTGAATATGAGCGGCAGCAGATCGGGATCGCCGAAGGCCGGGACCCGGGTGCTGAAGCGGCTGATCGGCGTGTCGATGGGCGGGACGATCTGGTCGTTCTTGAAGGTGCCGCGAATGTCGTCGCCGCGCAGGTGGATCGTCGCGATCTCGCCCTTTTCCAGGAATCCGCGGAACTGATCGTAGGACAGCACGGCTTCGGCGGCGGTCTGTTCACCGGGCGGCACGGCCACATAGTTCAACGCCAACAACGCCGCCAACGTCAGCCCGACAACGAGAACCCATTTCGGTATCGAGTTCACGCCGCGCCTTTGGCACGCGGTGGCGCCAACGGTACCGACTCCCACTGCGGGTCGACGACGGTCATAGGCAACCGGGCATCATTCATGGGGTTCGCTCTGGTCCAGGACCCTCGATGTCCGGTCGCCGTGCCGGCACTACTTCTTGGCCTGTCCCGGTGAGTCCTCGCCCACGGTCTGCATAGATACCATGCCGTTCTTGGCGATCTCCGCGGACAAGTTAAGAATTCTGCTAGCTTGGGTCATATAAGCTTCGCTCACCGACCGGGCATACTGCGACTGCAATTCCATGGCTTCGGCGAAGGTGACGCAACGGACCAGCGACTGGCAGGTGTCGATCGAAGCGCGCGCACGCTTGTCCGCGAAATTCATCATTTCCTCATTGATCGTGGCCATGCCCTTCAAGGTCGCTTCGCCCGATCGAATCATGGCGTCCATCGCGGTGCCGTTGGCGTCGACGAAGTGCCGCATGTCGACCATCGATTCCATCATCGGGTTTTCGAGTGGGCTGTCAGGTGTGTTCTTGTGTTCTGTCATCGGTCGCAACTCCTCCTGGATTGGGGTGCCGGGCAATGACGAGGTTGGTTCTCAGGGCCTCGTTCGTTGAATTTGTTCCCCCGAGCCTATCCGCAGAGTCGAGACGTGGTTTCCGCCGGCAGGAACCAAGTTCTGGTTCCGACGAAAGCCTCGCAGCGCTTGTCGGCCCCAAGCGCAATCAGTTCCAATCGCAAGGAGCATTCCGCCATTTCAATAGTGAGGCGGTTCGCGGCCAACGGCATTGATTCAAGTCAACGGGGTCCGGCGCCGGCCAAATCGGTCCATTGGGTCGACCACGAATTATGTTGTGTCGTTTTGCCGAAATTGGCCGATCCCGGACTCCGTGATACCGTCACGAGGCGTTGCGGACCCTCGCCGCCTCGGCGCCCGGTAGGAACAGACACAATGTCGCTCAGTATATTCGATCTTTACAAGGTGGGGATCGGCCCGTCGAGTTCGCACACGGTCGGACCGATGTGGGCGGCGCATCGATTCCTGCTCGATCTCGAGGCGCGCGGCATCCTCGGCGATACGGCCTCCGTCGAGGTCGGCCTCTATGGGTCGTTGGCGGTGACCGGTCACGGCCACGGCACCGATCTTGCGATCCTGCTCGGTCTGATGGGTGAAACGCCCGACAGGGTCGACCCCGACCGGGTCGACGAATTGGTCGGGGTCGTCCGTGAACTGGGCCGTCTGAAATTGGCCGGACGTCACGACATTCCGTTCCGCGAAGCCGACAACCTGATGTTCAATTTCGGCGAAATGATGCCCATGCATCCCAACGGCATGCGTTTTATCGCCCGCGATGTGGCGGGAACGGTGCTTGCCGAAGAGGAGTACTATTCGGTCGGCGGCGGGTTCGTGCTCAGCGGTGAGGAGGCCGAGGCCGGAATCGACAAGGCGGGATCCAATGTGGAACTGCCACATCCGTTCGAGAGCGCCCGTGAACTGCTGGAAATCGGTGAGCGGACCGGCCTGACGATCGCCGACATCGTCCTCGAAAACGAGAAGGCGTGGCGCGACGAGGAAGAAATTTGCGACGGTCTCCGCGAAATTTGGTCGGCCATGGAAGGCTGCATCGAGCGCGGATGCCACCAGGATGGAATCTTGCCGGGCGGCCTCGAGGTCAACCGCCGGGCCCACGGCCTTTACAAGGAATTGGTCCGAAAACCCGAGGCCGCGCATAAGGATCAGCTGGCGATCCTCGACTGGATCAATCTCTATGCCTTGGCGGTCAACGAAGAGAACGCGGCCGGCGGCCGCGTCGTCACCGCGCCGACCAACGGTGCCGCCGGTGTCATACCGGCCGTCGTCGCCTACTATGACCGCTTCGTCCCGGGCTCGAACGAACGCGGCATCTTCACCATGCTGGCGACCGCGGCGGCGATCGGGATGCTCTACAAGAAGAACGCGTCGATCTCGGCAGCCGAGGTCGGCTGCCAGGGCGAGGTCGGCGTTGCCTGCTCGATGGCGGCGGCCGGCCTGACCGCGGCCATGGGCGGGACCAATGCCCAGATCGAGAATGCCGCCGAGATCGGCATGGAACACAATCTCGGCCTGACCTGCGATCCGATCGGCGGATTGGTGCAGATCCCCTGTATCGAACGCAATACCATGGGCGCGGTCAAGGCAATCAACGCGGCCCGGCTTGCATTGAAGGGCGATGGCACGCATAAGGTGCACCTCGACAAGGTCATCGAAACCATGCGCCAAACCGGCGCCGACATGAGCAACAAGTACAAGGAGACGTCGCAGGGCGGGTTGGCCGTCAACGTCGTCGAATGCTGAGGAGATTGGAGCCATGCAGCAGGCCAAACAGAGCTCGGGCCCGGCGGCGGCCGGCACCCCGGACACATTCTTCACCATGTCCCTTGCCGATGCCGATCCGGAGGTCTTCAGCTCGATCGGGGAAGAGCTGCACCGGCAACAGGATCAGATCGAGCTGATCGCGTCCGAGAACATCGTCTCGCGCGCGGTTCTCGAGGCCCAGGGTTCGGTGCTGACCAACAAATACGCCGAGGGCTATCCCGGGCGGCGGTACTATGGCGGTTGTGAGTTCGTCGATATCGCCGAGGCGCTCGCCATCGAGCGCGCCAAGGAATTGTTCGATTGCGGTTACGCCAATGTCCAGCCGCATTCCGGCGCCCAGGCGAATGGCGCCGTCATGCTGGCGCTGTGCAAACCCGGCGACACGATACTCGGCATGGCTTTGAACGCCGGCGGTCATCTCACTCACGGCGCCAAACCGGCGTTGTCGGGAAAATGGTTCAACGCGGTGCAATACGGCGTCCGCAAGGATGATTCACGGGTCGATTTCGACCAACTCGAGGAACTCGCGGTCGCCCACAAACCGGCTCTGGTTATCGCCGGTGCCTCGGCCTATCCGCGGACGTTCGACTTTCCGCGTTTCCGCGAGATCGCCGACAAGGTGGGCGCGTTGTTCATGGTCGACATGGCGCATATCGCCGGCCTGGTCGCCGCCGGCGTTCATCCCAGCCCGATGCCCCACGCCCACGTCGTTACTACGACCACCCACAAGACACTGCGCGGGCCACGCGGTGGCATGATCCTGACCAACGACGAAGATGTCGCCAAGAAGATAAACTCGGCGGTGTTCCCCGGCCTGCAGGGCGGTCCGCTGATGCATGTCATTGCCGCCAAGGCGGTCGCCTTTGGCGAAGCGCTGCAACCCGGCTTCAAGACCTATGCGCGTCAGGTCGTCGATAACGCCCAAGCGCTGGCGGCGGTCATGGTCGAGCGCGGCTGCGACATCGTCTCGGGCGGGACCGACACCCATCTCATGTTGGTCGATCTCAGGCCCAAGGGATTGACCGGAAACATCACCGAGGAAAGCCTCGAGCGCGCCGGCATCACCTGCAACAAGAACGGCATTCCGTTCGATCCGGAGAAGCCGATGGTGACTTCGGGGGTCCGGCTCGGGACGCCGGCAGGCACCACGCGAGGTTTCGGCGTCGTCGAATTCCGCGAGATCGGCAACCTGATCAGCGATGTCCTCGACGGGCTGGCCGCCAATCCCGACGACAACGGCGCCGTCGAGAGCGAGGTGCGCGCCAAGGTCGAGGCCCTGTGCAAGCGGTTCCCGATCTATCCTTGACCGCGTCCGTCGCGTTCCGTGACACGGACATAGCCTGGGCCGTGATCCGCCATCCGATCACGCGCTCTATTCGGGCGACAAACGCTGCTCGAACAATACCGCTCCCGAGATGTCGTGCAGCCGCGCAATGAGGTCGCCATCCTCGTTCACTTCGATCGAGCCGAAGGATTGCAAGTCGGGCGGTGGCGTGTTTTGCGCCATGTTTTCGGTTCCCGGACCGCGGGCAAACGCGTAGCGCGGGCCAAAACTCTGGTCCAATGGCACGGGTCCGAAGGCGCCGGCGTGAAGCGGTCCGGCGACGAATTCCCAAAACGGCCTGAATGAATCGACGGCGGCACCGCGGGGATCGTACGCGATCGCCGCCGTGAAATGGACGTCGGCGGCGATAAAGATCACGTTCTTGATGTTTTCATCCTTGATGATCCGCAGCAGCCGGTTCAACGGGACCTCCCGCCCGAGTACCGCGCGGTCGCCTTGCGCCCAGCCATCGCGGTCACTTGGCCTGCCGGTGGGGACCGATAGCGGGTCGGTGGTGGAAATCACCTTCCACGTCGCCGCCGATTGCCGAAGGCCGTCGACAAGCCAGTCGAACTGCGCGGCACCCAGCATTTCACTGCCGCCCGGATCGATATTGGCCGAATTCGGTCCGCGATAGGAGCGGAGGTCGAGTAGAAAGATCTCGAGGTGCCGCCCGTGCCGGAATTTGCGATGGAGCCGGCCACCGGCGATCGGGTTGTACTCGAACATCGCTTGGCGGGCCCGCGCGGCCAGGGTGTCGGCATCTATCCCGTGATAGGGCGGCGCGGTCAGAATCTCGCCGGGATACCAATTGTCGGTCACTTCGTGGTCGTCCCATTGCACATATATCGGCGTCGCGCGATGGAACGCGCGGTACTTGGAATCTGCCAAATTGTAGCGCCAATTGGCCCGGTAATCGGCGAGAGAGCGGGCAACAAAGTCCTTCGCCGGGTCGTTGACGAAGGTGCCGCCGCCCAATTCGACGGGCATCGCGATGAGGGGCGGGATGGGGTTGTCGGCATAAATATTGTCGCCGGCGAGAATGGCGAAGTCCGGCGCCATGTTCCGGAGGAACTCGAAGCCTAGATAGCCGCCGACGATCTCTTGTCCCGAAAGGTCGCGGATCTTCAGATCCGGATTTTGGCCCCAGCCCTGGCCGGCGATGTCGGCGACCCAAACGAACCTGACCGCGGTCGGTTCGGAGGCGGGCGCGGCGGTTCGGAAACTGCCGACGGGGCCCTCATCAGCGAATCCGTCGCCGATGCAATCGATTCGAAAGGTGTAGGCCGTGCCCGGCGCCAAGTCATCGAGCGATACCGAACCGGTATAGTCGGAGGCGGCTGACACGTTCGGTCCGTCGGCGGTCGTTTCTCCCTGCGGCGCCGGCGCGAATAGGCGAATGCGAAGGCGGGCGTCACGCGCTCGGTTGCATCGCGCCCATAAGACGGCGCCGGTGTCTCGGATGTCGCCGCTCTTCACTGCGACCGCCGCGTCGTCGGAGCTGTCGGCACGCGTTGCGGCCGCGTTGGCCACGACGATCAATATTGTCGCAATCGATAACGCGGCGATTCGGGTGACGGACGTGACCGGCGTCCCGGGTGTCGGCGACCGTTCGGCCGACGGCCGGGTTCTACAGCGATTCAAGGTTGGTGCGCCGGGGTAGCGCGCGGCGGACGCCTTGCTCTCCGGCAATGAGAACGTCGCGCAACAATGCCGTCGGGGCGAAGCGGACATAGAGCGATGCCAGGTGTCCATAGCATCGCAAACATTTCGACGGCGACGGCGGGACATGTCCGATCGAGCGGGCGTATTCGCGAAACACTCGCCAGTCAGGAAACATGATGCGGTCGGCCAGCGTCCAGTCGAACCACTCGCTTGCCGACCGCGGGCCGGTACCGAGCCGCCGGCCGGCATAGGTTCGGCCCCGCGCGCTTTGGCTCTCATCGATATTGACCGAACGGCCGGAATGTTCCCGATTGAAGAATAGCTGTTCGGGGACCCGGACGATGCGGCCGATCATACTGAGCTCCGCCAGCGTGATCTTGTCGCCGCGGCCGAACAGGCGGCCCCGCTGCATTGCGCAAGGCGTCTACGCGGATGACGCCAAAGATCTCGACCGCCCGGTAAGAGGTGTGATTAGCCTCCGTCATGGCGCGAAACCGCTCATGCGGACGGGCCGCCGCGGCTCCCTCCGGGTAGGTCACCTCGGCTACAGAATTGTCGTTCTCATCGATAGCCTGGGTCGCGGCGTGACACAGAACGACGCCGGGGTCGCGCTCGAGGACCTCGACGCATCGCTCGAGGTAGGTCGGTGCACAAACGTCATCGGCGGCGACGAATTTGAAAAAGCGGCTTCGCGTGCGCTCGAATGCCTCGTTGAAGTTGCGTGCGCCGCTGCAAGTATCCCGGCGCCGATGGTAGATGACCCGGTTGTCACGCGCGGCGTATTCGCGCCCGGTCTCCGTCGTGCCGTCGCTCGACGCATTGTCCGAAATGATCAGTTCGAAATCCGTGTAGGTCTGGTCGAGAATCGAATCGATCGCCTGGCGCAGAAAACGCTCCCCATTATAGACAGGCAATGCCAGACCGACCGTCGGTGCGTTCAATTCACTAATACTCGATGCAATTTCGCGCGGCCACTCTACCAGCTTGAGTGGTTGCGGGAACAGGCCGCACGCCGGGTCGGCGGGAAAGATGACTTTCGAGAAACGGTGTCATCGGCGGCGGCCCAAATTGAAAGTATACTATAGCCATGCCCGCGACCCGGACCGTGGAGGAATCCGGTAATGCGATCGCCGAAGCCGCGATCGTGGCCGCCTGGGTCGTGGCGACCTATTTCATTCTCCGGCCGGTCTTCGATTCCACGGTGACCCTCAACCTGGGCTCTATCTGGACCTGGTTCGGGATCGCCGCGGCCGGGTTCGGCTACCCGGTCTGGACGATGCTCGTGATCGCCATGGTCGGCGGCTATGTTCGGCGAATGGTGGACCGACGCCGTGGCCGGTGACGCCTTCAGGACGGCGATTCTTGGCGCCGGTCACGGGAATTGTTCCGGTCGGTCGCCGTTCGCTCTATAGTCCAATCACAACGAAATTCGGTCTCGAAACAGGAGAGATTGTAATGAAGCGTTTTGTTGCCATGGTGATGCTCCTCGCGTTCACGGCGGCGTGCGAGTCATCCGGCGGGGTATACCAACAGCCGCGAGTCGATGGCACCGTCACCTACCAGGGGACGCCGCCGCCGGGCTCCGTACTGGAAGTGCGCATCGTCGAGAACGCCAACTGGCCCAATCCCTTCATCGTCGGCGTCCACCGCATCGTCGACCCGGGTCCGTCACCGGTCCGTTTCACCGTCGATTTCAATGCGGCCGAGATCGATTCCAATACGCAATACCTGCTCGAGGCGGAGGTCGTTGTTAACGGTCGCATCGAGGCGACCAACGATCGACCCTATTTCGTGATTACCGGCGGATATCCAGCGCGCGGTGTCCAGGTGCCGATGCGCCGCCTGTAGCGCGGCTTCGATTTGGCGGGGACCGAGCGAAGAATTCGGCTGATAACGGCCGCGTAGGCCGCCGGTACAATTGCGCGGGGTGCCGCGCCGACACGGGGAGTCGTGAGGATGACGGATAGGGCCGACCTGGTCATTCGCAATGCGGCGGTGATCGACGGCACCGGCGCGCCGCCGCGGCCGGGCGGCGTCGCGGTCACCGACGCGCGCATTGCCGCGGTGGGCGATGTCGACCGGATAGGCGGGCCCCAAGAAGTCGACGCCGGCGGCAAGGTCCTGGCTCCCGGCTTCATCGATGTCCACACCCATGACGACCGCGCGTTGCTTGTCGATCCGGCGATGACCTGCAAGGTGAGCCAAGGCGTGACCACGGTGGTGACCGGGAATTGCGGCGTCAGCCTGGCGCCGCTCGACATCGGCCGCCGGCCGCCGGCGCCACTCGATCTGATCTGCGACCGCCCCGATGGGTTCTACGCCGATTTCGGTGGCTACCTCGACCGGCTCGATGCCGACCCGCCGGCGGTGAACATGCTCGGTCAGGTCGGCCACTCCTCTCTGCGCGTTGGCGCCATGGAAGAGCTTGGGCGCCCGGCGACCGCTGGCGAAATTCGGATCATGCGGGAGCGGCTGGAAGCCGCGCTGGATGCGGGCGCGGTCGGCCTCAGCACAGGCCTTTTCTATCCGCCGGCCAGCGCCGCCCCGACCGCTGAGGTGATCGCCTTGGCTGGCGCCTTGAAGCCTTTCAACGGGCTCCACACGACCCATATGCGCGACGAGTCGGACCGTGTCGTCGAAGCCCTCGAAGAGAGCTTTGCCATCGGGCAAGCAGCTCAGGTGCCAGTGGTCCTATCGCACCACAAATGCGCGGGCGCCGCCAACTTTGGCCGATCCGCCGAAACCCTCGGCGTGATCGATGCGGCATGCCGCCATCAACCGATTGGCCTCGATGCCTATCCCTATGTTGCCGCGTCGACCATGCTCGACGGCGACAGCGTGTCGAGCGCATCGAAGGTCATGGTGACGTGGTCGGTTCCCCATCCGACAGCGGCCGGCCGCGATTTGTCGGAAATTGCCGACGAGTTGGAGTTGAGCCAGGACGACGCCATCGAAGCCTTGAAGCCGGCCGGCGGCATATTCTTCATGATGGACGAGGCCGACGTCAGGCGCATCCTGGCCCATCCGCGCACCATGATCGGATCCGATGGCCTGCCCCACGACCGCCATCCGCATCCACGGCTGTGGGGCACTTTTCCGCGGGTGCTCGGGCACTATGCCCGGGAGGTCGGCCTGTTTACGCTGGAAGAGGCGGTTTTCAAGATGACGGGCCTGCCGGCCAAACGTTTCGGCCTCGCCGACCGCGGCGTCCTACGCCCCGGCGCCTTCGCCGATTTGGTCCTGTTCGATCGCGACCGAATTTCCGATAGCGCCACATTCGAGAATCCGACGACGCCGGCCGCCGGCATCGAGCTTGTCGTGGTCAATGGCCGCGCGGTTTGGCGTGATGGGGAACATACGAGTGCCCGGCCCGGCCGCGCCCTACGGCGGCAGGAACTCGCGCCATTCGATTTCTAGCGAGCAGCGCGGCGTAACCGGCAGCGCGGTCAAGCGCCCATTCAACGGAATGCGGTTTGTGGAACCGGACGGCCGCGGAGACCGTCGATCATGCCCGGCACTTCCAGCAGATGGACGCCTATGGCGGCTACGAAGGCGAGCAGCATGGCGTACCAGGCGACACCAAAGCTTTTTCGGAAGCGGTAGCACTGGCCCCAGCTGGTGAGAATTCCTTTGCCGACAATAATCGGGATCGACGCATAACGAACTCGCCGCAGCCACTGATTGGGCATGGTTGCGTCTGCCTCCCGGGACTTGATCGCGACATAGCCGGCGTGCCGTCGTGAATCGCGTTCGAAGCGCCAGCCGATGTGGTCGTGCACGACGTGCAGGCCGGGATCATAGAGGATCAAATGCCCGTTGCGGCGCAGCGCCCGGGCCTGCATACCCGCGCTAAAGGGTCCGACATTGTCGATCAGCGGATTTGATAGAAACGCGGTTCGCCGATAGGCCGCGTTGTTGTTGGTCAGGTATTCGGTCTCGCCGAGTTCAGTGCGATGCAAAAAGGACCGCGAGAGAAGGGCCAGAATCCGTACAATCTGCGAGCGGGGGCCGTAGGTCGTCATTCCAGTTAGCACGGCGCATTTCGGGTTGTTGCCCATGATCATCACGATTCGGCTCAGCCAATTTCTATCCGGCACGCAGTCGCCGTCGATCACGGCCACGACATCGCTTCGGGCCGATTCGACGCCGTCGCGGATCAGGCCGTAGGCGGACGGCGCATCGGAGCAGACGATGCGCAGACCCGGCACGGTTTCTTTGAAATCCGGCGGGATTTGATCCGCGATTTGGCTGGTCTCGACGTAGATGGTCTCGACGGTGCCGCCGAAATCCTGGGCGGAGAGGGCTTGGAAATTCGACCGCAATTGACCCCAGGCGATCGGCTCGCCGACCGCGTAATCCTGCGTGACTACGACGCTTATGTCGGGGTTATTGTGATCAGGCATAGCCCGAATTTATCGATTATTCGACGACCGGCAAGGCCGCAATGCGCTATTCTCGGCAAATTGCGAAATCGCCGGCGTTTTTTGGAGTGGTGGGGTGGCAAAAGGGGTTCGCGGATCGCTCAAATCGGGCGGCTCTCACACCGGCGCGGTCAAAGCCCCGCCGGGATTTCAAGATAGGGACAGGAATCTATGACAAATCAGGATCAACGCGCGGTGATGATCTCGGGCGCCAATCGCGGCATCGGCAAGGCAATCGCGGAGCGTCTGCGCGACGCGGGTTACCTCTTGAGTCTGGGGGTTCGAAGGAGCGCCGAGATCGAGCGACTCGGCGCGGCGTTCGATCCCGGGCGGACGATGTTCTTTCCCTACGAGGCGCGCGATAAGCAGAGCCCGGTCGATTGGGTGGCGGCGACGGTCGAACGGTTTGGCAAGCTCGACGCCATCGTCAATGCCGCCGGCATCTTGCACAATTTCAGCTTTCTCGAAGATGCCGAGGACCGGTTCGACGAACTGATCGACATCAACGTCAAGGGGCCGATGCGCCTCATGCGCGAAGCCTATCCCCATTTGAAGAAAAGCGGTGCCGGCCGTATCGTCAACTTGGCATCGCTTTCGGGGCTTCGTGTTCCGAGCCAGTCGGCCGGCTATGCGATGTCCAAATTCGCCGTCGTTGCGCTGACCCATTCCGCGCGCCATGTCGGTTGGCACGACGGTGTCCGCGCGACGGCGATTTGCCCGGGTTTCGTCAATACGGATATGGTCGCCGAGTACGATGTGGTGCCGAGCGAAGAAATGATTCAGCCCGAGGACGTGGCGACCATCGTGCAGACGGTCATCGAAATGCCGAACACCACGTCGATTTCCCATATTCCGCTCAATTGTACGGTCGAATCGGGCTATTGACCGCTTGGATCAGGTTTCAAGCGCCGCGATACATCGTCCGCTTTGATCGCCGGGGATCACCGAAATGGATCGGCACCCAAATCAGCGTTCGACATACGGCCTTCGGTTGTTCCACGAGGTGCTCGGGCTCGATTACGGCCACCCCGGGATTTGGCACGGCGAGCCGCTGACCTTCGCCAACCTGAAGCGGACCCAGCAGCGTTACGCCGATGAGTTGATAGGTTGGATCGACGAGGGGGTTCGGGACGTGCTCGAGGTCGGCGGCGGATTCGGCGGTCTGGCGGCGGAGATGGCGCGCCGGGGGCTCAGTGTCTACGGGCTGACGCCGGATCCCTATGAATGCGAATCGTTCACAGCGCGGACCGGTCTGCCGTGCTACCTCGCTCAATTCCAGGACTTTGAGCCCGAGCGCCGGTTCGGTTTCGTGGTGATGAACCAGTCCTGTCACAACATGCCGTCGGTGGAAGTGTTCGAGGCGGCGCGAAAATCGGCGCCGGGCGGCTGTCTCTTGATCGCCGACTACTTCCTCCGCGACACGGCCAACGTGCCCGCAAAACATCGCGGGTTTGAAATCGATGCGTTTCTCGACGTCGCCACGGCCAGCGGCTTCGACCTGATCCGTGAGCGCGACCTGACCGATGCCATTCTGCCGACGCGAGAGCTGCGGCAACAATTGGTCGATGCCCACGTGCTGCCGGCGATCGAGTTCGTCCGCGATGCCGGCCTGCGGGAGCGCCCCCTATTGACCCGGGCGCTGCTGTGGCTGGTCGGGAGCGAGGTCGAAAAGCTGCAGGCCAAACTCCGCGTTCCCGACCCCGATCACTACGCCACCCACCGGCGCTTCAAGTTCTATCTGTTCCGTGTGCCGCCGCCGCGAGACGAACCCACGTCGTGAACTCCACGCCATAGGCGGAATCGACCAGTCGAGAGCGCTCCAGGCCTCAGAACAGCCCTTCGATCTGGCCTTCGTCGTTGAGGTAAATGTTGTTGGCCGACGGTATCCGCGGCAGGCCGGGCATGGTCATGATGGCACCGGTGACCGCGACGATGAATCCGGCGCCGTTCGACAACCGCAACTCGCGGATCGGAATCTCGAAACCCGAGGGGGCGCCCTTCATGTCCGGATCGGTCGAAAAGCTGTATTGGGTTTTCGCCATACACACCGGGAAATGCCCGTAGTCCTTTTGCAGGTCCTGGAACTGCTTCTCGATGGCGCCATCGCAGGTGATGCCGTCGGCGCCGTAGATTTCCTTGGCCACGGTTTCGACCTTGTTGCGGAGCGGCATGTCGTCGGGATAGAGGGGCTTGAAATCGGCCTCGCCGCTGTCCGCCAATTCGACCACATGGCGGGCGAGATCCTCGGTGCCGGCGCCGCCATCGGCCCAATGGGTGGCGATGAAGGCCTTGACGCCTTCGGCCTCCGCCGCGGCCTTCACCGCTTCCAGCTCGGCGTCGCTGTCGGTGATGAAACGGTTGATCGACACCGTCACCGGCACGCCGAAGCCTTTCACGTTTCTGATGTGGCGCGCCATATTGGTGCAGCCGGCCTTGACCGCTTCGACGTTTTCGGTGCCGAGATCGGCCTTGGCGACACCGCCGTGCATCTTGAGCGCCCGCACGGTGGCGACGATCACCGCCGTGTCGGGATGCAGGCCGGACAGGCGGCATTTGATGTCGAAGAACTTCTCGGCCCCAAGGTCGGCGCCGAAACCGGCCTCGGTGACCACGTAATCGCAGAGCTTCAGCGCGGTCTTGGTCGCGATCACGGTGTTGCAGCCGTGGGCGATATTGGCGAACGGGCCGCCATGAACGAAGGCCGGATTGTTCTCCAGCGTCTGCACCAGATTGGGCGCGACGGCTTCCTTCAGCAGCACCGACATCGGACCGGGGCCCTTGACGTCGGCGGCATGTATCGGCGCGCGCTCGCGGTTCTGACCGATGACGATGCGGCCCAGCCGCTCCGTCAAGTCCTGCAAGTTCTCGGCGAGACAGAAGATGGCCATGATTTCGGAAGCGACAACAATGTCGAAGCCGTCCTCACGCGGGAAGCCGTTGGCGACTCCGCCGAGCGAATTGGTGATCACGCGCAGCGCCCGGTCGTTCATGTCGACGACCCGCTTCCACGTCACCCGGCGGGAATCGATCGCCGGGTCGAGGCCCCAATAAATGTGGTTGTCGATCAGCGCCGAAAGCAAATTGTGGGCGATGCCGATGGCGTGGAAGTCGCCGGTGAAATGAAGGTTGATGTCTTCCATCGGCACGACCTGGGCATAGCCGCCGCCGGCTGCGCCCCCCTTCATCCCGAAGCACGGCCCGAGCGAGGGTTCGCGAAGGCAGATCATCGCATTCTTGCCGATGCGATTGAGGCCGTCGCCGAGCCCAACCGTTGTGGTCGTCTTGCCCTCGCCGGCCGGAGTCGGCGTGATCGCGGTGGTCAGGATCAGCTTGCCGTTGGGCCGGTCAGCCAGCGACTCGATGTAGTCCATCGAGACCTTGGCCTTGAATGGGCCGTAATGCAGCAAGGCATCGGACGGGATGTCCAGCTTTTCGCCGACCTTATCGACCCGTTGCATGGTCGCGGCGCGGGCAATCTCGATATCGCTCTTAGGGCTTGAATCGGGCATCGATTTATCTCGCTTCTGTCAGTTGTTTCCTCGACCGGGGGCAATCGCTTCCCGGTATGCGGGTTCAGTTTGCGGGGCGGAAGGCGGCGTCCTATCCCAAGGTGTCGCCAACGGAAAGACCCGATTGGCCCGCATATTCGCCGGCTGCGATTTTTCCGCTGCCCTCGGGGCGAACGCGTTTGACGGTGATGCGACCTCCTGCGGCCGCGATGGTGATCGAATCGCCATCGATCGCGGTGACTTGGCCGGGACTTGCGCCGTCGCCGTCCTCGCGGGTGGCGTCGAAAACCTGCAGCTGCTTGCCGTCGCGCGTGGTCCAGGCCCCCGGTTGCGGGTCGCAGCCGCGGATCAAATTATGCACCGTGGCGGCAGGCTTGGACCAGTCGATCTCCGCGTCGGCCTTGCGGCACCAGCTCTCGTAGGTCGCCTGGCGGTGGTCTTGATCGATCTTGGGCGCCTTACCCTCGCGCACCAAATCGACCGCCTCGAGCATGGCCTCGACGCCGAGCGGGAACAGTTTGTTGAAATAGATGCTGCCGAGCGTCGCATCGGGCTCGATCTCGACCTCCTTCTGAAGCAGGATCGGCCCCTCGTCGAGGCCCTCGTCGGGCCAGAAGATCGAAAGCCCGGTCTTGGTTTCGCCCATGATGATCGGCCAGTTGATCGAGCTCGGCCCGCGATGCAACGGCAGCAGTGAGGGGTGATACTGGATCGTGCCATGGCTCGGGATATCGAGAGGCCGTTGCGGTACGAAAAGGGTCACGTAGGCCATCACACCGAGATCGGGCTTGAGCTCGGCGAGCGCTTCCCATACCGCCGGGTCTTTCCACGATTCCGGCTGGCGAACCTCGAAACCCTTTGTTTCCGCGAATTCCTTGAGCGGGTCGACCGGGCGCCCGTCACGATCGGGCGCGCAATAGACGCCTACGATATCCTCACCGCGTTCGATCAAAGCCTCGAGCACCGCCTTGCCGAAGGCCTGCTGTCCGTGCACCACAATGCGCATTGTGTCCTCCCTCTAGGGCCCTTAACCGCCGCGGCGGCGCCCGGTTCATTCGTGTTTCGTCCTCAAGGTGTCGTCAGACCGTGCCGTCGGCTCTTGCCGCTTCGATTTCCTCGGCGGTCATGCCGACAACCTCGGCAAGGATTTCATCCGTGTGTTCGCCCAACAGGGGAGATCGGTCGACCTCGCTCGGCGAGTCCGACAGCTTTATGGGATTGCCGACGGTCAAGTACTTGCCGCGAGTCGGGTGATCGACCTCGACGATGGTTCCGGTTTCGCGCAGCGACGGTTCCACCGCCAGCTCTTTCATGCTCAGGATCGGGCCGCACGGTACATTGAGCGGATTGAGGATGTCCATGATCTCGAATTTGTCCTTGGTCATGGTCCATTTTTCGATCTCGGCGAACACCTCATCGAGCTTTGGCAGGCGCGCCTCGGGGGTGTTCCATTCCGTGTCCTCGAGCCAGTCCTCGTGGCCGATGACCTTGGCAAAAGCGGGAAACGCGGCGGCCTGGGTGATGACGTAGATGTAGGCGTCGGGGTCGGTCTCCCAGCCCTTGCATTTGACGATCCAGCCCGGCTGGCCGCCGCCCGAGGCGTTGCCGGCACGCGGTACGGCGTCGCCAAAGGTGCCGTTGGGATATTGTGGGTACTCGGTCAGCGGGCCATGCGACAGCCGTTGTTGATCGCGCAGCTTGACGCGGCACAGGTTGAGCACGCCGTCCTGCATGGCGCAGGTGACACGTTGGCCGCGCCCCGACCGCTCGCGCTGAAACAGTGCCGTGACGATGCCGAGGGCAAGGTTGAGGCCGGTTCCCGAATCGCCGATCTGCGCTCCGGTGACGAGCGGAACGCTGTCGACCTCGCCGGTTGTCGAGGCCGAACCGCCGGTGCACTGGGCAACGTTTTCGTAGACCTTGCAATCCTGATAGGGTCCCGGTCCGAAACCCTTGACCGATGCGTAAATCATGCGCGGGTTGATTTCCTGGATGCGTTCCCAGGTAAAACCCATGCGGTCGAGCGCGCCGGGGGCGAAATTTTCGACCATGACGTCGCAGGCTTTGATCAGCTTGGTGAAGACTTCTTTGCCCTTGTCGCTCTTGGTGTTGAGCGTGACGCTGCGCTTGTTGCTGTTCAGCATCGTGAAATAGAGGCTGTCGACATCGGGAATGTCACGCAGTTGGCCACGTGTCGCATCGCCGGTGCCCGTTCGCTCGACTTTGATGACATCGGCGCCGAACCAGGCCAAGAGCTGGGTGCAAGTGGGCCCCGATTGTACGTGTGTCATGTCCAGAATGCGTACGCCGTCTAGCGCTTTTGCCATTTCCCCCTCTTCTTCGAATGGGTTTGTTTCCAGGTGTTCGGGAATTCCCGCCGCCGGGACGGGCTACTTGTACATCGTTTGAGCTTTGGTCCCCGGTGCGTATTCCTTGGGGTCGACCCAAATATTGACGACCGCCGATTTGCCGCTCGATTGAACGGCCTCGCGGGCACGCAGCAAGGCGGGGGCGATTTCGGCCGGGTCGCGGACTTCCTCGCCATGGCCACCGAGCATTTCAGCGAAGGTGCCGAAGGGGACGTCGCCGAGGAGATTGCCGACACTGCCCCGCTGCTCGCCGTATTTCGATATCTGGCCGTAGCGGATCTGGTTCATCGCCGAATTGTTGCCGATGACCGCGATATAGGGTGCATGGAACCGGTTGGCGGTTTCCATGTCGAAGGCGGTCATACCGAATGAACCATCGCCATAGTAGCACATGACCTCCTTCGACGGGTGGGCGAGTTTGGTCGCCATCGCGAAGGACGTGCCGACGCCGAGCGTGCCGAGCGGACCGGGATCCATCCAGTGTCCGGGCCGCCGCGGTTGCACGGCCTGCGCGCTGATGGTGACGACGTCGCCGCCGTCGCCGATGTAGACCGTGTTGTCGGTCAGGAACTCGTTGATCTCCCAGGCCACGCGGTAGGGGTGGATCGGCG
This sequence comes from Alphaproteobacteria bacterium, assembly GCA_024244705.1. Taxonomy (NCBI): domain Bacteria; kingdom Pseudomonadati; phylum Pseudomonadota; class Alphaproteobacteria; species Alphaproteobacteria bacterium. The sequence continues at coordinate 73,087 of JAAEOK010000088.1, read as the reverse complement.
AGCTGTCGGAAAGGAACAGGGGCATCAGCTTTTCGGTGCGCACCGCCTCTTCGGCGCGCAACTCGTCCATCCACCCGGTCCGATTGTCGGCACCGGTCGAGATGCGTCCCGTGGCCGCCTGGGTGACCGCGGCGAGAATGGCACCCGGATCGCCGACCAAGCCGAGAGAGATATCCCGGTTCTTGCCGACGGTGCGGTAGTCCATATCGATCTGAACGACCGTCGCGTCCTCGCGCAAACGACGGCCGTACCCCATGCGGAAATCGAACGGGGTGCCGACGATGACGATAACGTCGGCCTTGTCGAAAGCAGTGCGGCGGGTGCGATTGAAATAATGAGGATCGCCCGGCGGCAGGGTGCCACGCGCCGCGCCGTTCATATAAGCCGGAATGTTGAGCGTGCGGACCAGCTCGATTGCCGCGTCGGTTCCGCCGCAGGTCTGTACCTGGGTGCCAAGCAGGATGCACGGACGCTTCGACGCGACCAGTATGTCGGCGAGCATCTCGACATCGTTGGGGTCGCCGATCGATTTGGTCGACGCACGATAGTGACCCGGCGCCGGAATGCGCGCATTGGCGATGTCGATCTCGCGATCGAGGACATCGCGCGGGATTTCAAGGTAGGACGGCCCCGGAGCGCCGTTGAAGCATTCCCGCGCCGCCATCGACACCATGTCCGCGGCGCGCTCGGTGCTCGGCACCGTCGCCGCGAATTTCGTGATCGGTGACATGATATCGACGTGGGGAAGGTCCTGAAGCGAGCCCATCTTGTGCTGGGTCAGCGCGCCTTGGCCGCCGATATGCAGCACCGGGCTTTCGGCACGAAAGGCGTTGGCGATGCCTGTGATCGCGTTGGTGCATCCGGGTCCCGCCGTCGTCACCACGCAGCCCAACTTGCCGGTTTGTCGCGCATAGCCGTCGGCGGCATGGGCCGCCACCTGTTCGTGGCGAACGTCGATAATACGGATGTCCTCGTCGACGCAGCCATCGTAGATGTCGATGATATGCCCGCCGCACAGCGTAAAGATCGTATCCACGCCCTCGTTCTTGAGGGCCTTGGCGACGAGGTGTCCGCCGGAAATGATGCTCTCGTCGGCGCTTTTCTTCGCCAGCGTATCGACGGCTGTCACTGACATGATAAATCCTCCTTGATTGCTCGAAACCGATGCACGGCGTTCGTTAGTCGAGCTCGATATTCCTTTCGACATGGGCCAGCAGGTTGAGCGTGTGCTCGCGAACCAGCCGCGCGGCGAGCTCCGTATCGCGGCTTTCGAGCGCTTCGATGATGTTCATGTGATCGATGATCGAACGATTGGCCCGATTGTCTTCCGAGATCGTCCGCGCCCGGATCGCCCGCATATGGATGAACAGCCCGGCCGCGATGTCCTTCAGCAGCTGGCAGTCGCTCAGATTGAGAATCGCCTGGTGAAACTCGATATTGGTTTCTGAGTATTCGTCGATGTGGGCCTGGATATGATCGTTCTCGAAAGTGGCGAACATGTCGCGTAGCGAGCGGATATCGGCATCCGAGGCATTCTTCGTAATAAGCCGCGCCGCCATGCTTTCGAGCGCGGCCCAGACGGTAATCATTTCGAGAATCTCGGCCTTGGTCTTGCGCACGATGTAGACGCCGCGTCGCGGCACGATGCGCACCAAGCCTTCCTGCTCGAGGCGCGCCAGCGCTTCGCGGATCGGCGTGCGGCTGATGGTCAGCCGCTCCGATAATTCCCGTTCGTCGAGGCGCAGCTCGGCCTCCGGATCGTAGATGTTCATCGACGTGATGGCGATCTTCAGGGACTCGTAGATCTTGTCCTTGAGGCTGAAGTTGCCATCGATCGGCTGGACATCGAGTCGCGCAGTTTGCATGCCCGTTTCACACTTGGTTGGTATTGCCCGTGACGTCGATGACGGCGCCGCGGGCGTGGTTATTGTCTGTGGTATACCATACTCCAAATACCAGATACCCCACAATCGCCCTGGCGCCGACCGGACCGATCAACGCACCATTCCGGGGACCGGTTGGTCGATATCCTAGCGGTCGTCATCGGTCTGGTTTCCCGCCGCCGCCGCGCGGGCCCGCGCCCGCTTGCGCCGCATATCGAGGATCAGCGGGTAGACGAAAAGCAAGACCGCCAAGGCCATGATGGTGCCCGACAGCGGCCGGACGAAAAATATCGTCGGATCGCCATGGGAGCCGATCAGCGTCTGCCGAAACGCCTTTTCCGCCAGCGGACCGAGGACGATCGCCAGGACCGCGGGCGCCATCGGATAATTGAGTTTACGCAGCAGATAGCCGCCGACGCCGAAACCGATGATCATCCAGACATCGTGCATCGTCTGGGTCGGCGCATAGCCGCCGATGAGGCAAAGCATGAAGATGATCGGCGCCAGGATCGTGAACGGCATCTTCAGCACCCAGATAAATATCGGGATGAAGGCCAGGTTGATGATCAGGGTGAAGAGATTGGCGGCATAGAGACTGGCGATCAGTCCCCAGACGAATTCCTGCTGATCGATGAACAGCATCGGACCGGGTTCGAGGCCCCAGATGATCATCCCCCCGAGCAGGATGGCGGTGGTCGGCGAGCCGGGGATGCCGAGAGTCAGCATGGGCAGCATGGAGCCCGTGCTGGCGGCGTTGTTGGCGCATTCCGGCGCGACCACGCCGTTGATCTCGCCTTTGCCGTAATTCTCCGGGTGCTTGGACATGCTCTTCGTCATACCGTAGGCCATCAACGACCCCGGGGTGGCGCCGGCCGCCGGCAGGATGCCGACGAAGTAACCGAGGCCGGAGCTCAAGACCATCGTTTTCAGACTGCCCCTGAGCGACCGGATCGCCTCCCAAAGCCGCTTGATGGTAAATCTGTGCTGGGCGATCTGCACGTCGCCCCGGCTGCTGTCCATGGTCCACAACATCTCGCCGATGCCGTAGATCCCGATCGCCAGCACGAGGAAGGAGATGCCCTTATAGAACCCCGGTATGTCGCCGAATATGAGCCGCGGATCGCCGCTGATAATGTCGAGACCGACGGCGCTGAAAACAAGGCCGAGGAAGATCGACACCAGAGTTTTCGGGATGTCGTCGCCGCCCAACCCGATAAAAGTGGCGAACGCCAGCATCATCAGGGCGAATTCTTCGGGCGGACCGAACTTGAGCGCGAAGTCGGCCAGCGGCGGGGCGAACAGCGTGAACAACACGACCGAGATCGTACCGCCGACGAAGGACGCGACAGCGGCGGCAACCAGGGCCCGGTCGGCCAATCCCTTCAAGGCCATGGGTCGTCCGTCGAAAGTCGTGGCGACGGCCGTCGAAGCGCCGGGGATACCGAGCATGATCGAACTGATCGCGCCGCCGTACATCGCGCCGTAATAGATCGCGGCCAGGAAGATGACGGCGGCGGTCGGCGGGACGAAAAACGTGACCGGAAGCAGGATGGCGACGCCGTTGACCGAGCCCAGGCCGGGCATCGCCCCGACCAGCAGGCCGACGGTGACGCCCAGGACCATAAGCGCCAGATTGAGCGGGCCGAAGGCGACGGCGAAGCCGCCGCCGAGTTGTGCCAAGACTTCCATCTAAGAAACGGACCCCAGGTTGAGCGATCCCTTCATCCGGTCGCGGTGACATGGCACGACCGTTCGGCGTCCCGGCCGCGGCCGGCGGGTGGGATCAGAAGAAGAACGCATAGAGCGGATAGAACAGCGGTTCGGTGATTCCCTTCGGCAGCAGAATCTTCAGCCCGACCTCGAAGAACATGAACGTTCCGATCGGCATCGCGATCGCCAGCGCCAGTGCCGTCCTCCAGCTGTGGCGGCCGACGAAGCGGACGTAGAAAATGAAAAACAAGGGCAGGGCGACATATACCCCGACGAAATGAAACAGCGCCGCCATGGCGGTGATCGAGCCGGCCGAAATGGCAAACAGCTTGATCCGCGCAAAGTCCATATAGGGCTCGGTCGAGCGCGATTCCGGTGTGATCCCCTTGGCCGCCCGGATGATGATGACGATCGAACAGATCAGAATGCCGAGCGAAAGCCAGAACGGGAAGGCGCCGCCACCCGGGCCGCGGTCGGTTTCCCAACCGATCGGCAGCTTGGCGCTTTCGTACATCAGGTAGAGGGAGAGCAGCGCGAGCGCTCCGGCCATGACGAACTCAGCCGCCCTCACCGCCGCCTCTCCCTCACCTGACTTAAGGACCGGCGCTAGGCAGTCAGTCGATCTCGCCCGTCGACTTCAGCAATGCGCGGTGCTTTTCACGCTCGTCGTTGAAATAGGACATCAGGTCGTCGCCGGTCAGCCAGGCACGGTTGAGGGCCTTGCTGTCGGTATATTCCTGCCATTCCGGTGAGTCGTTGACCTTCTGGAAGACCTCTTCGTAAAAGGCCTGCGCGTCGGCCGGGATACCGCCGGGAGCGACGACGCTGCGCTGCATGTAGTACACCATATCGTCCTTGCCGAGCTCGCCGAAGGTTGGCACGTCCGGGAACACAGCGATGCGTTCGGGAGTAAACGCGGCAATCGGCCGCGATTTGCCGGCCTCGTAGAAGCCGAGTTGCTCGGACGGGTTGTTCACCGTCGAATTGACGTGACCGCCGACGAGGTTCTTGGCAACCGTGCCTCCGCCTTTGAAGGGGACGTAGGTGTGCCCGATCCCATACGCATTCTCGAGCATCGCCGTGACCAGGGAGTCTTCCTGCCCGGTGCCGGTGCCGCCCATCTTCCAGTTGTCGGCGCCCGTTGCTTTGACCGCCGCGACGTAATCCTCAACGGAGTTGATGTCGGTGTCCGAGTTTACCCACAGGACAAACGTGTCTTCGGCCAGCCGAGCAACCGGCGTGAAGTCCATGATATCGACACCGATCCCGGGATTGCGCAACGGCGTCGTGTAGAGGCTGTTGAGCGTCGCCATGATGACGTGCGGGTCGCCTTCCTTGTCCTTGAGATAGCGCAGGGCCTCGGCGCCCGATCCGCCGCCCTTATTGATCGGGATGAACGGCTGGTTCGAGAAGTCGTTCTTTTCGATGATGCTCTGGATCAACCGTGCCAAACGGTCGGCACCGCCGCCCTGACCGGCCATGATCACAAACTCGACCGGCTTCTGCGGCTGCCATTCGGCGGCCGCGGTCTGCGGGAGCCCGATAGCGCCGAGCCCGAGCCCGGCCGCCAGGCCAAAGGCCAGAATCGTCCGACTAATAGATTGCATGATTTCCTCCCTTTATGAGTGCGTAGGTCATTTTATGGTTAATTGGTCGAGAAGCGACCCGTTAATCCGCGATCGTCAGTATTGGTCGAATGTACATGGTCGCTGGTATACCAGCAGCGAAGATAGCTTCATTCCTGGGGACCTGTACAGCCCAAATGTGCGCCGGTCCCGAGGGCCACTGCCAGCACCTTTTGCATTGCAGCGACGCGTCCAAAAAAGTCTGAAAACTAGCCGGTTCGTAATTGTGCATTGCAATATCTATGCCGATTGAGTTGGCCGCTGTTTGACGCTCTTGCGCCATCGCGCGGAATAATTCCGCGGCCGATTCGCGTGACGATCGTGGACGATGTCGTACCGTCGCGCTCCGATCCGAGCGCCGGGGTCTCAGTGCGTGGCGTCGGCCGCCAACACCCGGCACAGGTCCTCGGGCGTGGTGAAATCAATCCGTGGATGTCGAAATGGCACCCATTGGAAGCGCTGGTAAAACGTCCGGCCGGGATGGGGCGGGCCCGCGTAATCGTAACCTGCCAAGGGGCGAAAGCATTCCCGGCCGGTGCCGACATGGCCGAGATTTCCTTTCTCCGATGCATAAAGCGATAGCGCGGAGCGCTTGCGGGCGGCTTCGTCCGGCGTCAGGTCGAGGCTGATCTCGTCGCCGGCGGGATCGATGAACGTTTGGCAACGAACGGTGCCGCCGGCAAAATTGTACTCGGCGAATTCCCAGACCTCGGCCCCGGATTCGATTCGCGACGCGATGAAGTTAGCAGCGTCGTGATCCTGATGCCCACCTTCATAGGCGGGCACCCAGAGCACGTCGATTTGGTGGCGATCGACGAGCGCCATGATTGCGCGCCGGGTGTCCGCGAGGTGAAGGCGCAGCGCGCGGGTGGGGATTTCACGGAACTCCAACGGTTCGATCGCCAACTGTTTCGCGGCGGCGATCGCCTCGGCACGGCGCCGGCCGACAAGATTGCCGTGGCGGTGCCGCTGCCACGGCCACAGAACATCCGGCGCCGGCACGCCCGTCGTCAGGTATGTCACGTGAACGCGCGCGCCCCGCGCCCGGGCCCGGCCGATCGCGGCCGCGCAGCCGACCACCTCATCGTCCGGGTGCGGCGCCAGAATCAATATTTGCCGGCCAAACATTCGAGTGACTAGTCGTCCTCTGACCCGGACTGTCCCGTAGCCGCCTGGCGCCATAGGTGAACAAGATCGTTTGCCAAGATGTCGTCCCACGATGGTAACGACGTCTCGGCCGCCAACCGCGCCTCGCGTCCCATGGCGGTCATTCGCTCCGGGTGGCGGACCAAATCCGAAATTGCCGACGTCCAGTTTTCGGTCTCTGCGCCATCGATGACGATGCCCGTGCGGCCGTCTTCCAAGAGGCGCCCCATTCGGCTACCGGAGCTCACAACGGGGACGATGCCGGATGCCATGGCTTCCGGTACGACATTCGCAAAAACCTCGATCTCGGACGGCATCGCCAGAATATCGGCACTGGCGAAGACCTTGGGCATGAGGTCAGCGGTGACGAACCCAGGCGCGGTCACATGGTCGCCAAGCCGATCGATCACGAGTTGCCGATCGGGACCGCGGCCGGCGCAGAACAGATGGATGGGAAGACCGGAATCGACCATGCCGCGAACTGTCTCGGCGAGAGTCAGAATGCGTTTGCCGCTGTCGAGACGGCCGACAAAAAGCACGATGACGCGGTCGACGGGAACGCCGAAGGTATCGCGCAGCCACTCCCGGTCCCTTTGACACGGATGGAATTGCGACCGGTCGATACCGCGTCCCAGGACATGGACGCTTCGGTTCGGGCGCGCTGCCCGCAGCCGCAGGCATTCGTCCTCCGTGGCCACCAACGAATGCGTCGACTGTATCTGATGGCGCTCGAGTTTGTTCCGCATGTTCCGTTCCAACCGCCGGTCGAGCTGCAGCCGATCGAGCAAGATGCGGGAGCCGACTCCGTCGCCGAACAAGCGGTTGATCATCTGCCGCGTATACACCCGCGTGTAGCTTGGCGTGTCGGTATGAACGGAGTTGACCAGCGGGATCGACTTGCGGCGGGCCAACCTAGCGCCGGTCCGCGCAAAGGCGAAGAAGCCATCCGTGGTATGGATCACGTCGACGTCCGAAATGCAGCGCGCGACATCCGGATGATAGGGGCTGAGGTCGGTGTGGTCCGGGATATGACCGAGGAACGGTAGCCGAGCCGTGCTGAACACCGACCGATGAATGCGGAAACGGACGTTTTCGGAAAGATCCACAACGCGCTCGGAAGTCCCGGAAAAATGCACGGTCAAATCGAGATCGCTCCGCCTGGTAGCGGCGTGTGCAAGGCGTTCCCAGCACTTCACATGTCCGCCGGCGAGGGGCGACCAAATCAAGTCGACGAGCACCGCCACCCGCAGCCGTTCGCCAGAGACCCCCGTGTCGCGTGACTTGTGATGCACGCTTCGCGTATCCCCTGTTTCAGCGGGCTGCCACTTCACCTTTGGGCGCTTTGCACCCGTTGCCAGTGGACCCCCTGGCTTCTGCACGATCTGGATCATTTCTTGAAACGCTGATTTCCAGAACAACTCATAGTGCATTGATTTTCGGTGTTTGTCATGCCCCTGTTAGGCCCGGGGGAGGGTATAAAGGGGGGCGAATTGACCGTCCGCGGCCGCGGTACCTTCGGCATCGTCCCGGGGCGCATTGCTCTGTTAGACGGCGATCCTCATCCTTCCCGGCCGCTCCAGGCACCGAGCAGCTTCGGCAGATCCCCGTAGCGGGCGATGAGCCCGAAGACGAGGATCGCGACACCGACAAACAACACCGCCACCGAGGCCATCACCGGCGTGTAGCCATAGCGCAGGCTGTTGAAGATCTTGATCGGCAGCGTCTCGACCGTAAAGCCTGCGACCATGTAGGCGACGATGTATTCGTTGAGGCTGAGCACGAAGGCAAAGGCGTAGCCGGAGATGATGTAGGGACGAACCAGCGGTAACACCACGGTGCGGAACACGGTACGGTCATTTGCACCCATGGTACGGGCCGCTTCCAGCACCTGCTCGTCGATCGATTCGAGGCCGAGTGATATCATCACCAAAGGCAAGGTGACGAAAAAGATGCCGTGCGAGATCAAGGTCGCCAGCATGCTGCCGTAGAACCCGGCGTGAATCCAAAAAATCAAGAACCCCAATGCGGTGATGACCGGCGGCAGCATGAAAGGCGCGATGCCAAGACCGAACAATGCCTTGGCGTACGGGGTGCGATGGCGCCAAACGAAATAGGCCAAGGGCAGCGCGATCGAGATCGCCAACAATCCCGAACCGGTCGCGATCACGAGGCTGTTCTTGACTGCGTTGAGCCAATCCGATTGGACAAAAATCTCGCCGTACCATTGCAGCGAGAATCCCTTGGGCGGAAAGAGGAGTTGTTTTTGCTCGTTGAGCGAAACCCCGGCAACCACGACCAGCGGCGCGGCAAGGATCGCGATGACCGCGCCCATGAACAGATTGCGGAACAGTTTGCTCATCGCGTCGCCTCCTGCTCGCGGCCGATCATCAGCGTGATTGCGACCAGAGCGAGGCTCACCAGCATCAGGAAGATCGCCAACGCCGCCGCGAACGGCACGTTCGACTGGAAGATCGCCTGATCGGTGATCAACACGGAAAGCGTCCAATGCTGGGGCCGTCCCAGCACTTGGGGCAGTAGATATGCGCCCAGGGTGAACACGAAAACCATGATGATGGCGCCAATGATGGTGTTTCGCAGGGCCGGGACGACGACGGTGAAGAACGTTCGCACCGGGGATGCGCCCAACATCCGCGCCGCCTCGGGCAGTTCGGGATCGAGCCGCGATAGGGTCGGGTAGAGGACCAGCACGGTATAGGGAAAGCCGAGATAACAGAGCCCGATCAACAATGCGCCGAGCCCCGGGGTCCACGACGTCGGCTGCTCCATCAGTCCGAGCCAGACCAGCAGGTTCGACACGCCGGCGGTGCGCGACAACAGGGTCGACCACGAGAACCCGATGATCACCTCGGACAGCGACAGGACGGCGAGGATGAAGACCAGGATCGGAACCTGTCGACGGCGACGCATTCGGGTCAGATGATAGGTGAAGGGAAAGGCGATCACCGTCGAGATGAGGGCGGCGAAGGCCGCGGCGAACAACGAGAAGCCGAGCACCCGGACGAAGAAAGTTGTGAAGAATCGGGTGTAGTTCTCGAGTTGAAAGGCGGGCTCGAAGAGCGCGCCGTCGACCCGTGCGTAGAAGCTGGTCGCCAGCATGATGCCGAAGGGAATGACGAAGAAGACGGCTAACATCAGCGCCGGATAGACGAGGACGCTGATATGGCGCGCGCCGGGCGCGGTTCGCGCGCTCATCGCGGCAAGACCACGCACGCCGCCGCCGGCAATTCAACGATGACCGTGTCGCCGAGGTCGGCCGCCGGCCGTGATTTCGGCGGTGTGATGGCGAGAACCACGAAGCGGTCGCAATCGACGGTGATTTCGACGCTTGCGCCGACATCGCGAATGAAAGAGACGCGGCCGGCCAGCTGATTGCGTCCCGCGCTCTCGGCGGCAAGGATGTGCACCTCCTCGGGCCGAATAGAGATGGCCACGGGGTCGTTTTCGGCGAAGCGCTGACCTTCGATAGCGACCTCGATTATCGGTCCGCCGATGTCGATGGCGCCGCCGCCGGAGACCGTGCCGTGGATCAGGTTGCTGGTGCCGATAAAGTCGGCGACGAAGGTATTGGCCGGCTGGCGGTAGATTGCCAACGGGTCCCCGGCCTGATGAACCCGCCCATGCTCCATCACCACCACGATGTCGGCCATGGTCATCGCCTCGCGCTGGTCATGGGTGACGACGATAGTCGTCACGCCGAGACGCTGTTGAAGCTGACGCAGTTCGACTTGCATGGTTTCGCGCAGGTTGGCGTCGAGAGCGGAGAGCGGCTCGTCGAGGAGGAAAAGCGCCGGGTCCAGCGCCAAGGCGCGGGCGATCGCCACGCGCTGACGCTGGCCGCCGGAAAGCTGGGCGATACTGCGTGCGCCGAGCCCCGGGAGCTGGACGAGGTCGAGCAGTTCCTCGACCCGCTTCTCGCGGGTTGCGGCATCGGTCCCGCGAATCCGCAACGGATAGCCAATATTGTCGGCGACGTTTAAATGGGGGAACAGCGCCAGCGATTGAAACACCATGCCGAAACCGCGCTGGTGGGCCGGGACATGGGTCAGATCTTTTCCGTCGAGCCTGATTTCTCCCCGCGTCGGCGCCTCAAGGCCGGCGATGAGCCGCAACAGGGTCGTCTTGCCGCAACCGGATGGTCCGAGCAGGCAGACGAAGGTGCCGTGGGGAATTTCAAGGTCGACGTCGGCGACGGCTTGCAGGGCGCCGAATGACTTGCCGACTCCAATAAGGCTCAAGCCGGACATGCGTCTCCCCTCTTGGAGCACGGGAGCCCCTGGTCGGGATCCCGGCCCGCCGCCATGCCGTAGCGGAAGGAACAGGCCGGCGGCGTCACCGCCGGCCCCTCCGATTTAGCCCGCGATCATTTCGGTCCAGGTCTGGTTCAGCCAAGTGTCGCGCTCGGCATACATGTCATAGCGCGGGATGATCGGCGTGATGTCGCTGGCGACGGCGGCAAATTCCTCCGACGTCAAATCGAGCAGGCTGCGCTTGACGGTGGGGGCGGTGCCGACGTTGCGGGCCAGGCTCGCCTGGATTTCCGGGCGGCACATGTAGTTGATGAAGATCTCCGCCTGCTCGATCTTGTCGGACGCTTTCGACACCGACCACGAACCGGAATCGAGAACGCCGCCTTCCTCGGGGAACGTCGAGCGCACGGGGTTTCCGGTCGCCGCCGCGAGTCCCGTGACATCGTGATAATACTGCCCCATCGGAATCTCTCCGGTTTCCAACGCCTGTTGGAATTGGCCTTCGTCGCGAAACCAAAGTTTTACGTTGGGTTTGACCTCGGCGAGCTTGTCGAAGACCTTTTCGATCCCTTCCTCGCTGCTGAGAATATCGGTGCCGCCGAACCAGGTCCGGGCGGTGATTTCGAGCAAGAACGAGTTGCTGACCAAGGCCAACAGGCCGAGGCGATCGCGATTCGAGTCGTCCCACAACGCCTTCCAGGACGCAGGCGGATCGGGATAGACGTCGGTATTGGTGACCAGGGTGATGTACCACGACACCGCGCCGATGCCGGCGATCGTACCGTCGGGATAGCGTTGCACGAAATTCGGCAGGCAGTTTTCGATATTGGGCATCTTGGCCTCGTCGAGCGGGGCCCACAACTTGCTCTTCTCGCCCTTGGCGCGGGCGACCTGTGCCATCATCGAAACGTCCGCCGGCGCCCGTCCGGCGCGCGCTGCCGCTTCCAACTGGACCAGCCAGGCCTCACCGGTCGGCTCGGCGATCGACTCGATCTCGATCCCGGTCTCCTTGAAGAAATCCGGATAGATGTATTTGTCGAAGGAATCCTTGAAGTAGCCGCCATAGGTGCCGACCTTGAGAACCTCGGCCGCCTTGACGTGGATGGCCGGTATGCCGATCGCGGCCACCGCGACCAGGCCGCCTGCGCCCTGTATCAACCAGCGACGGCTGATCGGGCCTGCTTTCTTGGTTGTCACAATAGTCTTCGCTTTCATGGATTTCGTTCCTCGCTGATCGAATGAGCTTTCGCCACCATTGGCCGACTCGGTTAAGCTGTCGGTCTTTACGCCTCGGATCTTCGGCCCGGCAACGACAGCATCAGCACCAATAACACTCCTGTATTGATTTTGGCGTTGATCCGAGGCCATTTGCCATGTCCAAATCTCGGCCGTCGGGGCGGACCCGCGCCGCGGCAGAAACAAGGGTGTGGAGCACATGACTAACTCGGATGATGCGTCCTCGGATGTGGGGCCCCCGCGCGGATTTTCGCCATCGGAGTTCGAATCCCGTCTAACCCGCGCCAGTCGCCTGATGCGCGAGGCCGAGATCGATGCGTTGTTCGTAACCACCGAGCCCAATGTCCGCTATTTCACCGGCTTCGACACCCAGTTTTGGGCCAGTCCGACGCGGCCATGGTTCGTAGTTATCCCGGCCAATGCGGCGCCGATCGCGGTCATCCCCGAGATCGGCGCACGCGGAATGGAGATTGCCGGTATCGACGATATTCGCACCTGGCCGGCGCCGCGGCCGGAGGATGACGGTATCTCATTGCTCGGTGCGGCACTCGCCGAGGTCGGCAACCGCTATGGCCGGATCGGCGCGACGTTGGGACCCGAATCGCATTTGCGTATGCCGCCGGACGACTTTGGCCGTCTTCGCGACGCGCTCCGCCCGATCGAGGTGGTCAACGCGACGGCGATCATGCGAGCGCTGCGCGGCGTCAAATCGCCCGCCGAGATCGACAAGGTCCGCCATATCTGCCGGCTCGCATCGGAATCGTTCACGGCGCTGGAAACGTCCCTCGAGATCGGCGACAGCGAACGCGCCGCATGCCGCAAGATGCGCATCGACCTGCTCGAACGGGGCGCCGATACCTCGCCCTACTTGATGGGCGTGTCCGGCCCCGGCGGCTATGACAACATCATCATGGGACCGACCGACCGCCGAATTATGGCCGGCGATGTGCTGATCATCGACACCGGCACCACGTTCGACGGCTACTACTGCGATTTCGACCGCAACTTCGCGTTCGGCGCGGTCGACGATGCGGCACGGCGCGCCCACGACGTGGTCTATCGCGCCACCGACGCCGGTATCGCCGCGGCGCGGCCCGGCGCGACCACAAGCGACTTGTGGGCGGCGATGAACTCGGTTCTCGAGGCCGGCGGCGCGCTTGGAAACAATGTCGGCCGCCTCGGTCACGGCCTCGGACTACAGCTGACCGAATGGCCGTCCAACCGGCCCGGCGACGACACGCCCCTGGTGCCGGGCATGGTGCTGACCATCGAGCCGGGGATGGAATTCGCCCCCGGCAAGATGATGGTGCACGAGGAGAACATCGTCGTCACGGACGGCGACGCGGAGTTGCTGTCCGTTCGCGCCGCGCCGGAGATGGCGGTCATTTCGTGAACTTGCCTGGCTAACAAATCGAACGGATCAATCCGCGCTCCGTTTCGCCGGCGCCGACCGGCCGTCGAACACGTCGAGCCGCCGGTAGTCAAGCCGGCGAGGATTTTCATCGCGTTGCTTCGGACGCATGGTCCCGGTTGCTGCACGGGCCGGCCAGACGGTTTTCGTCGTACCGGGTCAACGTCACCGCCGACCGTCGGCGGCAAGCGGATTGTCTCCCTGGACAAGATCGGGGCATGCTGTCCTGCGGAGGTCGGTTTCACATCGGGGATCCGGGTCGATTCTCGTCTCACCTCGGCGGGCCACTACGATGAGAGAGAAGCACTCGACGTCGATATTGATATGCTTCGACAACGCCTATGCGCCGGCGGCGAGTGTCATGCTGACCTCCTTGTTCCTGAACAACGGACATCTCGACATCGACCTATACGCGATCACGGCGGGTCTCAGCTCCGATAGCTTGGAAGCGCTCGATCACCTGTGCCAGTCCTTCCAGCGTAGGATCGAATTCATCGAGATCGATCGCCAAGAGTACGACCACCTCAAGGCATCGGACCATTTTTCCCAAGCGACCTACTTCAGGGTGTTCGGGCCCGACAAGATAGCGGCGGACAGAATACTCTATCACGACGTCGATCTGATCGTCCAAGCCGACTTGGCACCGCTCCTCGATTGTGACCTGGATGGCAAGCTCTTCGCCGCGGCCTTGGACAACAATGTAAAGCCCGATCGTCGCGATGCGCTCGCGCTCGTCGCCGGGGAACCCTACGTCAATGCCGGGGTGCTGTTGATCGATGCGGTTCGATGGCGGCACGAGAACGTCGCGGCCCGGCTCGTCGATTACTACAGGCGAAACGAGAGCAAGATCCGATGGGCCGACCAGGACATGATCAACGGTTGCCTCCAGGGAGATAAGCTAGTCCTCGACCAGAAGTGGAACGTGCTTTATGGCGACCTCATCAACGACCGGATGCGGCTTCCCGATTTCGACACCGACTCCTTTCGCGGCATCTTTCATTTCAACACGGTGGAAAAACCCTGGTTCCAATGGGCGCGATATCCCTATAGGACACTCTACGAAAAATATGCGGCGGTCGCTCCGATCAGAATGACGGAAGTTACCGAGTCCGGATTCCGCGCACGGAAGCGGCGGATTCGGCGCTTCAAACGCCGTGCGCGCCGGAGATCTACTTAAACGACGCGCCGCGCGGTGTCGGACCCACCTGGGAAATCGAGTGTAATGGGAGCGGTCGATAAGATAGGCGCGGCGCTGGAGACGGCGGTCATTTTCTGACACTGCCGCTCCAACAAATACGGCAGGCTAATCGGTGTCCGGCTTGGTGGCGGCCGACCTGCCGTCGCGCACGTCGAGCCGACGGTAGTCGGGCAGGCGGTCTTCGAGAAAGGAGTAGGTCTTTCGCGCCTCGACGATCCGGGCCCGGTCGATCTCGAAACTCGCGAAGGTCTCTTCTTTGGGCAGCATGATTTCCGGCGCCGTCTCGTCGACCCAAGGCGGGCAGAAGATCGACGAGCCGTAATCGTCGCCGGCCCGGTTGAGGCTGAGCATGTAGGCTTGGTTTTCCAATGCCCGGGTGACGACGAAATGGCGCCAGCTGTAATAGGACCGGTCGACGAAATAGGCGCCGCAATGGAGGATCAGCTCGACGCCGTAATCGACGCACAGCATGCGCGCGAGTTCCGGGATGCGAATGTCGTAGCAGATGATCGGCGCCATCCGGATGCCGGCGATCTCGAACAGGAAGACATGCCGCCCGCGCGTGAAATAATCCTTTTCCGGGGACGCTCCGTAATGAGCGATATGCATCTTGTCGAAATGGCCGACCCGGCTGCCGTTGGCATCGACGACGACCTGCGAGATGTGAAAGCCCTCGTCTCCGATGCGCGGTATGCCGTAACAGATGGCGACACTCAGTTCGCGGGCAGCGCGTCCGAAGACTTCGAACGAATGGCCGTCCAGATCCTCTGAGAGCTGGTCGAGATTGTCGAAGGCGCGGCGCGAATATTCGATCGACGACAGTTCCGGCAGCACCACGAGGTCCGCTGGCTCCTGGGCCTGTTTGGCGGAAATCTTCTCGATCGTGTCGTCGAGAAACGACGATCGCTGCGCGGCCGTGGTGATCTCCGGGATTTCGATCTGGCAGGCGAGGACCTTCATGACGGGTTCGCTTGAGGCGCGGCGTCGTCGGCACTCTCCATGCGCACAGTCGCGCCGGCGTTGATCGCCTTCAGCGCGACGACATCGTCGATCGCCTGGGCCCAGATGTTGCAGGGACTGGCGAGCCGGATTTCATCGCCCTCGGAAATCGGCGTCGGGCCGAACCCGATGGCCACCGCGTCACCGTCGGGCCAGTAGGCGATTTCGCCGGCCTCGACCACCGAACGTGCATCGCTTTCGCGGCCGATCCGGCATGGCGTCGAAAAATAGACCTCGTCGCCCCAGGTCATGGCGCGCGATTCGAATGGCAAGGCATTCCAGATGGCATCGGCCGTCGGCGTGTCCAAGAGCATGGCTCCGATCACGATGTCGTCGCAGTGAATTCGTATCCGTCTTGCCATTGCCCGGTTCGATGCGAAAGGGTTCAATCAGAATGGTTCAATCCGGCGCGCCATCGCTCTAGTCTAACGGTGGAAACGAAAGGGAGCCAAGGATGACAGTTTCGCGCCTGGCGGCGGCGACCGCCGCGATCATGCTTTTGGGGCTCACCGCGGAGGCCGCCGACGAGCCGTCGCCCGCGGCCCGAACCTTTTTCGATAGCTGCATGGGCAGCGCCGGCAGCACCGAAGAATTCTGCCGCTGCGGCGTCGGACACTACGAACGGAAATTGTCGGCGCAGGAGTTTTCGCTGGTCGCCGCGATCTCGGCCCAGGTGGCGGCGGGCCAGAAGGCGGCGTTCGACGCCGAGGCCGACCGTCTCGGCCTGACCGCGGCGGAAAAGGACGCCGCCTTGGCGCATATCGGCGACGCGGCGAAGGGCGCGGCTTTGGCCTGCGATCCGCTGATCAAGAAATAAGTACCAGTGGGCCCACATTTTAGTTCGAAGCGGATATCACGCGGATCAATTCTCCCCCAGTAGCTAATTTCCAATAGACGCCGTAGCCTATGGCCGGGAAGGATAAGAGATGCAACGTCGGCTTGCGGCGATTCTTGCTACCGATATGGTCGGTTATTCACGGCTTATGGGGTCCGCCGAAGAAGACACGATTGCGCGCCAGAAGGCGCATCGCTCTGAACTATTCGACCCCCTGATCTCCGCGCACCACGGGCGTATCGTCAAGACCACCGGCGACGGTTTGTTGGTGGAATTTGCCAGCGTTGTTGATGCCGTCAAATGCGCCGTGGCCGTACAGAAGGGTATTGCGGAGCGCGAGGCCGAATTGCCTCAGGAGCACCGCATCCAATACCGAATGGGCATCAATCTGGGCGACATCGTGATTAACGGCGATGATATCCTGGGTGATGGCGTGAACGTCGCGGCGCGGCTCGAGGGCCTCGCCGAGCCGAGTGGGATCTGCGTCAGCGCCACGGTGCACGAGCACGTTGGCGATAGGCTTCCGATTGGCTTTGCCGACTTGGGCGAGCTCAAGGTAAAGAACATCGCCCGACCGATACGAGCCTATAAGGTTCTCGCTGCAAACGAGACGTCCGATACAGCATCCCCGGGAACGGCGGAAGTAATGCTCAAGCGACCGGCGGTGGCTGTTCTGCCATTCGCCAACATGAGCGGTGACGCCGAGCAAGAGTATTTCTCCGATGGGCTCACCGAGGAAATCATCACCGCGCTCGCTCTTTGGCGGTCATTTCCGGTGATCGCCCGGAACTCCAGCTTTGCCTACAAGGGCAAGGCTGTGGACGTGAAGCAGATCGGCCGTGAACTCGAGGCGCGCTATGTTCTCGAAGGCAGCGTGCGCAGGAGCGGAAACCGTGTCCGGGTCACCGCGCAGCTTATCGACACAACTGGCGGCCATCATGTCTGGGTCGAAAAGCTTGAAGGGGAATTGGACGACGTTTTCCTGCTCCAGGATGAGCTTACCCATAGAATCGCCGCGAATTTGGAACCGGCAATCGGAAAGGCCGAACTCGCGCATTCAAGGGCAAAGCCGCCGGACAATCTGGATGCGTGGGACTATTTTTTACGGGGACGGTCAAGGCTCCACGAGTTCACGCATGAGGGCCATGTCGAAGCCCGGAAGATGTTTACGCGCGCGATCGAGCTCAACCCGAATTATTGCGAAGCATTTGCCAACCTGGCCTGGACGTATTCGCGCGATTTGTTGCTCGAATATACGGAAGACCGGAAAGGCTCTATTGCGAAACTCCACGAGGCGGCCCGGCAGGCGGTGGCGCTCAATGACGAATCCTCATTGGCGCACCACCTCCTGAGCACTGCCTATCTCTGGCGTGACGAGTTGGATCTTGCGATTGCCGAGGGGCGACGGGCGGTGGCGCTCAACCCGAGCGACGCGGATAGTCGGCACGCGCTCGGCAACAAACTCGATCTCGTCGGAGATGCCGAGGGAATTGTTCTGATGGAGCAAGCCCAACGGCTCAATCCGAAGGATCCGCAGAGGCACATGCAATTGTCTTTCCTGGCCCGCGCTTATTTGAACGCTGGCCGGTACGAGGAGTCGGTGGAAACGGCAAGAACGGCCGTCCAATGGCGGCCGGATTACCCCAATGCTCATTATGTCTTGGCGGTGGGCTTGGGCCATCTGGACCGCGAAAAGGAGGCCCGCGCCGAGCTCGACGAATGCGAAAGGCTTCATCCGGGATTTGTCGAAATACGGAAGGACTGGCGACCTTATCGCGACGCCAACAGCAATCAGAACTTGCGCGAAGGTCGCAGGAAAGCAGGTTTGGCGTAGTATCTCGGGCGGATATTTAGAGCCTTACTCTGACTATTCCGAGGCGTGTCGGAGCGGCGAAGTCACCATTGTATGATTGGCGCGTTGCGGCGCGGTTGACGTGGTTACGGGCCGCGCTTCACGGATATTCGGTGGCGCGAACGGTTGCCAGGACCTTGTGCAGGGCCTCGATCAGCACCCGGTGCTCGTCTTCGGTCAGGCCGTCGACCGCGACCCGATAGTGACGCATGGCGATCGGCATGATGCGGTCGAAGGTCGCGCGGCCGGCATCGGTCATGAACACCTCGGCGATACGCGCGTCGCCCGGCGCCTGCCGCCGTTCGACGAGACGCGCCTGCGCCATGCGGTCGACGATCCGCGACAGCGTCGATTGTTCGGTGATCGTATAGACCGACAGTTCGCCGATGCTGCGGCCGTCCTTGACGTGCAGCACCGCCAGCACGCGCCAATAGGGCAGGGTGACGCCGATCGTTCGCAGCTCTTCGCTCAGATCCGTGTTGAGCCGGTTCGAGATCCGGTTGAGCAGGTAGGGCAGGAAGTCGTCGAGCGACAAATCGTCGGCGAGCAGGCGATGGTCGGGATCGTTGCGCGGGCTCATCGGCGCATCACCGAGGGCAGCCAGGTGGCGGCTTCGGGGACCAGCGCGATCAGGGCCAGTACGATCAGTTCCAGGACGATAAACGGCGCCGCCGCGCGATAAACTTGGCCCATGGAGATCTCGGGTGGCGCCACCCCCTTCATCACATAAAGCAGGAGACCGAAGGGCGGCGTCGTGAAACTGATCTCCATCACGATCAGCATCAGGACGCCGAACCACAGCAAGTCGATGCCGATCGTCGTCGCCAATGGAATGAAGAAGGGCAGGGTGATCATGATCATACTCACCTGGTCCATGAAGGCGCCGAGGAACAACAATATGCCGAGCATCGCCAGCAGCAGGATGATCGGATCGGCGCCGACGCCGCCGATGACTTCGAGCAGGCCGTTGGTGGCGCCCGAAAAGGCGAGGATCTGCGAGAACGTGATCGAGCCGGCGATGATGAACAGGATCATCACCGAAATCTTCGCCGTCTCCATCAGCGCGCGGACCAAGTTTTCCCGGGTCACGGCGCCGTAAAGGACGGCGGCGATGAACGAGGCGGAACAGCCCAGCGCCGCCGATTCCGTCGGCGTCGCCCAACCGGCGAGGATCGAGCCGACGACTACCGCGAAGATGCCGAACAGCGGCACCACGTAGACCAGGAACGGCCGCCACCGGTCCCACGCATTCAGTTCCTCGACATCGTAGGCCGGCGCCAGATCGGGGCGCAGCCAGCTCCGTCCGCTGACATAGCCGAGGAAGGCCAGGCTCATGATCAGGCCGGGGATGATTCCCGCCATCAGCAGGCCGGCGATCGAGATCCCGGCGAGGCTGCCGAGCAGAACCGCCAGCGCCGAGGGCGGGATCAGCATGGCGATGCTGCCGGTGGCCATGATCGGGCCCATCGCCATGGTCGGGTGGTAACCGCGCCTCAGCATTTCGGGCATCAGCACCGAACCGAGGACGGCGGTGTTGGCAATCGTCGACCCCGACAGCGAGGAAAACACCGTGCCGCCGACCACGGAAACGATCGAAAGCCGCCCCGGCAGGCGCGTGAACAGGCGGTCGATGGCGTTGATCGCCTTCAACGCGACGCCGGTATGAAAGAGGATTTCGCCCATCAGCAGGAACAGCGGTATCGGCACCAAGGCGAAGCTGTTGACCGAGGCCATCGAATTGCGGGTCATCTGGGTCAGACCCGCTTCGCCGCCGAGAAAGACGAAGGCGCCGACCGCATTGACCGCGAAGAAGGCGAAGGCGACCGGCAGGCCGATCGCCATAAGCAGGCAGATCAGACCAAGCATCAGGACGAGGGCGGCATACCATTCCATGATTTTCGCCGCCGCCCGTCAGAGTCCGTCGGTCATGCGATTCTTCATGTCGCCGCCGGCGATCCATGTGCGTCGCAGACGGCGGGCGAACTCGATCGCGAGCAACACTCCGGCGAACGGCATGACCGCCAACAATGGCCATTCGGGGATGACCAATTCCTTGTAGATGAGCCGGCTGCCGCCGAGGGAGATCGAGGTCGCGTTCAGGCTGTACCAGGCGAAGGTCGCGCAGGTCGCCATTCCGATCAGGTCGGCGGCCAATTCCATGACCGTCGCCATCGGTTTGGGCGCGACATTGACGAAGACATCGACACGCACATGGGCGGCCCGGTTCAGCACCCAGGGCGCGGCCAGAAACGTGGCGACGTAAATGACGTATTCCGCCACTTCCAGCAACCACGGGAAATTCAGGATGCCGGCATTGCGGAGGACAATATCGACGGTGATCGCGAACGCCAAAAGCGCCAGGGTGGATCCGGCAAGTAGGCCGCAAAGGGCCAATAACCGATCGTAGACGGCGGCCACGCTATTGCCCATCGCATGAAATCGCGGTGACGCGGATGGGCCCGGCGAGGGCCGAGCCCATCCCTGGTGCGCCTATCGGGTCAGCAGCTCTTGCAGCTTTGGACCGTTTTCCGGGTTCGCCTCGATAAAGGCTTTCCACCCTTCATCCTTGGCCATCTGCAGGTATTGCGCGCCGGCATCGCCCGAAAACGTGATGGTCTCGATCCCGACATCGGCCTGTCTCGCCAGCTCGGTGTCGTTGACCGCCATGTCCTCTTCGCACAGCGATTCCATCCACAACGCGGCATCCATGATCACCGCCTTCTGCTCGTCGTTGAGGCTGTTCCACTTTTCCAGGTTCATGATGACCTCGACCGATGCGCGATAGAAGGGCGGGTCGACGCGATAGCCGGTGACCTCGTGCCAGCCGAGATCGAGCACGCCCTGGGTCGGCCAGCCATAGCCGTCGACAGTGCCGCTTTCGAGGGCGGTGTAAACCTCGCCCGGCGCCGTGCGCAGCAATTCGGCCCCCATCGCCGCGAAGAACGCGCGATAGATCGGGGTCACGCGGATCTTGTAGCCGGTCAAATCGGGCTTGCCGATCGGATCGGCATTCTTGCCGAGATAGAGGTGGAACGGCACGCAGTCCTTCTGGCGCGCGATGTGCTGGGCATTCATCTTCTCGTTGTGGAGCTGATTCATGAACGCCCAGGCACCGTTCTCGCGCTCTTCCGAAATCGTGTATTCGGACAGCTTGATGGCGTCGCCCTCGGGCAACAGCGTCGTATAGAACGCGCTCGCCACATTGGCGATATCGACCGTGCCGCCCTGGATGGCGTTGCCGACTTCGAACGGGCTCATGACCTTGCCGCCGCCGCCGATATAGTCGATTTGGACGACGCCCTTGCCGGTCTCATTGACCTTGTCGACGAAGCGTTCGAAGTTCTTGGTGAAGGTCGTCCCGTCGGCGAAGGCGCTCATGCCTCGTATCGTGACTTCCTCGGCGGTTGCCATGCCGGCGAGCGACGCAGCGGCGACGGCCGTCGCCGCGAACAGTGCGGGTGTCAATTTCATGCGGCTTTTCCTCCCTGGTCGTGACTAGGCGCGGCCGGATGGCCGGACCCGTCTCTATTGATTGACGCAACTCCATGCACATTAGCGTCCGAAAGCGCCGCCTTCAATTCGAAGCCTTCGGGATCGGCGAGGGCGGCGTCACGTGCTTGCTTGACCGCGGCCGTCGCCGGGGCGCCGCCGGCTTGCGCCAGCGCGGGTTCGATGACGGTGTCCACGATGGCGGCGTAGTTCTCCCGGCCGCGCCGATAGGTGTCGCCGTAGCCCTTCAGCAGGCGCGCGCATTCGGCGATTTCGACGGCGAGGTCGGAGGAGAACTCGGCGCCGGCGCAGACCATGTCCAACCAGTTCTCGATCGCCGCGCTCTCTTCGGTGAAGCGCAGTGACGTCCGGCGAAAGCGGCGCATCCGGGACAGCAGCCACAGCCGGGCAAACCCGCCGAAGCGGTCGGTGCGGATGCGCATCGAGCGCTGCCACCGTTCGTGGCCGCCGAATCGCCGGGTAAGATCGCTGACCATGCGGCCGAGACGGGCGGGAAGGATCGCCGCGACCTCTTCCGGGCTCGGTTTGAGAAATTCGGTGATACGCACCGGCTCGCCCGGCTTCGCGCCGACCTCTTGCCGCATCTTTTCGATGCGCTCGGGCCGGATCTTCAGCTCGGCGACGCGGATGACGTCCTCGTAGCTCATCCATAGCGCCAAGTGCCGCGCGGTCTCCCGGCTCAATCGATATCCGGTGTCGGGAGAATCATGAATGAGAACGCGCTGCAGGCGTTCGACATACAGCCTGGCGTAGTCCCCGTCCTGGTAGTCGAGCAGTCGCCGAACACCCTGGTGCGCGATCTCTCTGACCTCGAGTGGTAATCCGTCGCAGGTAGCTGCAACGTCTCCCGGGATCTCGCGGTCGGTTATCGTTGCCGGCGCGGGCGATTGCTCGGGCGCAGGCGAGCTGCCGGCAACCCGGGCTATCCCCGCGCGAAAGCCGTTGAGATTGGCCTCGACCGCAATCCCGCTGTTCCGGATCGCCGCCTCGTAGCGGTCATGTGGGATGGGCAGGGTATCGCTGCCGGCGATGACGCCGAGGATCACCGCATTGATCGCCGCGCCCTCGGCCGCCGCGATCGCCGCCAAATCGCCGAGGATCGGGCGCCGCGCCAAGGCATCCGCGGCGGCCAAGATCCGGTCGGTGTCGAACCGGCCATCACCCATCGCCGACTTTTCCGCGATCGAATAGATACGGTGGGTCGAGGCGATCAGGCACGTCCGGTCGGGGCTCACGAAACCGGCCTCGATCGCCCGTCCGGCCTCGAGAAGTTCGGAGGCGACCATGACGTCGATGTGCCCGGGGCTCGGATAAAGCGCCATCACCGGCCGGCGCGCCGACCCATCCTGCGGCTCCGGATAGATCTCGATGTAATAGGTCGTCGCACCGGTGCGCTGGGCGACGCCCGGGATCGACGTGCTCTGGACCGGAAATCCTTCCGCTTCGGCAGCGCCGACGATCCAGTCGGTGAGGACGCCGCCGCCTTCGCCGCCGAGGGCGGCAATCAGGATGCAATGGGGAAGCGGCCCGCTCATGCCGGCGCTTCGCCCTGAAGCCAGCCGATCATGCGGCGATGGAGCCGATCCAGCCACAGGTCGCGGGCACCCGGGTTTTGCACGATTTCGGCCTGGTAGAAGGACGGGCACAGCGCGGCCGCATCGGCGACTTCGCCGCACAATCCACAGCCGACGCAGCTGTTGTCGACATGGGCGACCGGGTCGCGGCGCAGCGGATCGGGGTTGGGCTTGACCGTCAGCGACGGGCACCCGGACAAGCGAATACAAGAATGGTCGCCGGTGCAGATCGCCTCGTCGACGCCGAAACGGGTGCGCACCACGCGTGCGCCGGCGGCGAGTTTTTTGCGGATCAGCGGCTTCAGCCGGCGTTGCCGGGCGAGTTGGCATTCGCTCTCGGCGATGATGACCTTGAGTCCCTTTTCCGCCGTCGTCATCGCCTCCTTCAGCGCGCGTTTCATGGCGCCGACCCGATAGGTGGTGACCGTCTTGAGCCAGCGCACGCCGACGCCGCGGAGCGCGCCACGGATGGTCTGGCTGGTCGGCTGGTTGGCGAAGTTCTTGCCCGAAGACGGGATGTATTGCTGACCGGTGGCCGAGCTGTAGCCGTTGTTCATGATCACCAGAACGCCGTCGGTGCGGTTGAAGACGGCGCTGGCGACGCCGCTGGTCAGGCCGTTATGCCAAAAGCCGCCGTCGCCCATGATGCTGACCACGCGTTTGTCGAACGCGGGCGCGACCGCGGCGGCGCTGGCCAGGCCAAGGCCATAGCCGAGCACGGAATTGCCAAGGTTGAAGGGCGGCAGCGTCGAGAAGGTATGGCAGCCGATATCGGCGGCGATGTGGATCTTGCCGAGATCGCGTTCGACCAGCTTGAGGGCGCTGAACACCGGCCGCTCGGGACAGCCGGTGCAGAATGCGGGGGGCCGCTTGGGCACTGCCGTGCCCAACAGCTCCGCAGCCTTGGCCTTGATTTCGGTGACCCGGTCGACCGCGGCGGCGACCGGCACCAGGTCGATTCCGGCCGGCACGCTGCCTTCGAGGTAGGCGGCCAGGCCGCGCAGCAGAACCTCACCCGTATACTCGCCGGCGAGCGGCAGGACGTCCTTGCCGACCACTTTGGCCGCCACCTCGTGGCGGCGGAGAAGCGCGTTGATCGCCTCTTCGAGGAAGGCCGGCTGGCCTTCCTCGACGACCAGGACGGTTCTCTTGTCGGCACAGAATGCGGCAATTTCGTCGGGTACCAAAGGGTAGGTGACGTTAAGCGCTAATATCGGCACGCGGGCCGCGCCGAACGCGTCGGCCAGGTCCAATTGCTGCAAGGCGCGGATGACCGAATTGTAGAGCCCGCCCTGAAGTATGATCCCGACCCCGTCGAGATCGCCCGGGAATACCTCGTTGAGGCGGTTGGCGCGGACGAACTCGACCGCCGCCGGGTAGCGCTGCTCGACCTTATGCTTTTCCTGGCTGTAGGTCGCCGGCGGCAGGCAGATGCGGTCGTAATCGAAATCGGGCGCGCTCAGGACATCGTTCCGCGACACCGCCGGCCGGCGGTTATCCTTGCAGACGAAACTTCCGTAAACGTGGCAGGCGCGAATCCGGAACTCCATCATCACCGGCGTGTTGCTGACCTCCGACAATTCGAAAGCGCGTTCCACCAGCTCGACGATCTTGGGATGGTGCGGCCGCGGGTCCAGGAGCCACAGCTGCGATTTCATGGCGAAGGCGTGACTGCGTTCCTGGATGATGCTCGAGCCTTCGCCGTAATCCTCGCCGAGGACGATGACGGTGCCGCCCTTCACGCCCGCCGAGGCAAGGTTCGACAGCGCATCGGAGGCGACGTTGGTGCCGACCGTCGACTTCCACACCACGGCGCCGCGCATGGGATAGTTGATCGACGCGGCGCACATCGCTGCCGCGCCGGCCTCACTGCCGCAGGCCTCGAAATGGATGCCGTACTCGTCGAGGATTTCGCGCGCATCCGCCATCACGTCGATGAGGTGGGAGACGGGCGCGCCCTGGTAGCCGCCGACATAGCTGACCCCCGACTGCAGCAGGGCCTTGGTAATGGCGAGAATGCCCTCGCCCTCGAAGACCTCGCCGTCGCCGAGCTTGAGCATTTCGACCTCGCGGGCGAAGGAGCGCTCCATGGTTCGCGGCACCGTCCGGCAATTTATATGAATTTACATATAATCCCCATCGGCGATCCGAGGTCAAGGCCAATAGCGGGGGATGACGCGACGGCGGAACCGTGCCGCGCAACCCGGATCAATCGCCGCCGCCGGTCGACTCGACCGGCGATGCATCGGTTGGGCCCAGCACGGCGGCGCTCGCCGGCTCGACGAAGGTAATGCCGGCTTTCTTCAAGGCGCTGTGGATTTTCCGATTGGCCAGGTAGCGGATCTGGAAATAGCGCAGGCTCGGAACCCAGAAGCGGGCGCCGAGGACGACCCCGCCATAGGTAAAATCGTGGACCCCGACCTGGGCCGGCGGCGCCTCCTCGGATTCGGCGAACTCGGCGATACTGTCGCGGATCACGTCGGTGGCAAGGTCGATATCCTGGTCGTTGCGGACGATGATCTTGGATTCGATGACGCGATAGTGGTGGGAATCGACCAGCACCCGGCCGACGATTTCCTTGTTCGGGATGGTGATCGTTTCGCCGTCTTCACCGCGCAGCACCGTCGCCGCGAGGTTGATTTCCTCGACCACGCCGTAGACGCCTTGGACCTGAATCGTGCTGCCGACCTTGAACGGCCGGGTCAGGATCAAGACCAGTCCGGCCCCGTAATTCGACAGCGGGCCTTGGATGGCCAACGTGCCGCCGAAGGCGACCGCGCCGGCCAGTGCGATGAAGGGCGCGATGGTGATGCCGAAATTGCCCAACGTGATGATGACGACGATGGCGATAAGAATGACCCGCACGACATTGCCGGCGAACTTGGTCAGGGTTGGATCGAAATCGCGCCGGGTCCCGTAATCGACCGTGCGGCGCGCCAGCCAGGATGAAATCTTGAGGCCGATGACGAGGACGACCAACGCGCCCAGAATCTGGAAACCGTAGGCGACGGCGAACTCGACGATCGTATCGATCATGACCTCGAGCGAATCCATGCTCAGATCCACGTTATCCATCCTATCGCCCTTCCGCTTTCGCCTCGGTCCACAATATCCAAACGTAATTCCGCGCGACGGCTGAAATCCGGCATTCGGGCGCACCGCCCCTTCGCCTGGCCGACGGCATGCGTCCGATCAATTCTCGAACTCCGCGGTTACCCGGACACTCGCCTCCATGGCCTGGAAATCTTCGGCCGCGCCGATAAAGGTGCCCTGAAGCGGTACTGCCTGCGACGGGTCCCGGGCGACGGCGACGCGGATGAGATTGAGGCCGCCGACTTTGCCGTTGGTCGGATCGTACTCGACCCATCCGGCGCCGGGCAGGTAGACCTGGACCCAGGCATGGGTGGCGCCGGCGCCGGTCACCGTTGTCGCACCGCCGTCGATCGCCGGGTCGTAGAGATAGCCGCTGACGAACCGGGCGGCGAGGCCGAGGCTGCGGACCGCTTCCATCATGAACAAGGCGTAGTCGCGGCAGGTGCCGCGGCCGGCATCGAGCAGCTCGGTCGGGCTCCGGGTTCCCGGCGCGGTGCGGTCCTCATAGGTGAACCGATAGGGGATCGCACTGTTGAGTTGTTCCAGGACAGACCGGGTCTCGACCGAACCGCCACCGCCGAGGAACTGCCGCGCCCAGTCGGCGAGCTGGTCGTCGGGATCGGGATAGTGCCGTTCGTTGGTGCGGGCGAGATCCGGGATCATGTCGGCCGGATAGCTGAACGGGAGCGTTTGCGCATAGTGCAGAATGGGAAAGGCGGGCGCATCCAAGCCATAGTGCTCGATCGTGAAGCGGCTGTCGAAGGACAGCGTGTCGGCCGCGGCCTCGAAGTGTGCGATCGCGATCGAGTTGGAGAACACGTCGTGCATCCAGCGAATTTCCGTCGGCGGCGAGATCCGCAGCGACGTTTCACGAAGCCGCAGATCGTGACTGTCGCGGGGGCGAAACATCAGCCGGTGCTCGCCAAAGCGCACCGGTCGATGATAGCGGTAGACCGTCTCGTGCTCGACGGTCAGGACCTTCATCGGTCCGCGCCCTCAGCCAATCTCATGCTCCGCCAGTCCCTCGAGGGCCCGGATCAGGGCGGAATGGTCCCAGCCGCCACCCCCCTTGGCCGCGCAATTGTTGAACAGTTCCTGGCAGGTTGCCGTATTGGGCAGGCTGACGCCCAAGGCGCGTGCGGATTGAAGCGCCACGTTCAAATCCTTTTGATGGAGCTCGACCCGAAACCCGGGCTCGAAGGTTCGCTTGATCATGCGTTCGGCATGGACCTCGAGGATGCGCGAGGCCGCGAAGCCGCCGAGCAGGGCTTCGCGGACCTTGGCCGGGTCGGCACCGGCCTTGGATGCGAAGACCAGTGCCTCGGCGACGGCTTCGAGGTTGAGGGCGACAATGATCTGGTTGGCGACCTTGCAGGTTTGGCCGTCGCCGTTGTTGGTGCCGACCAGGGTGATATTCTTGCCCATCAATTCGAACAGCGGTTTGATCTTGTAGAAGGTCGCCTGCGGACCGCCGACCATGATCGTCAATGTCCCTTGTTGCGCGCCGACCTGGCCGCCGGAGACGGGTGCATCGAGGTACTCGCCGCCGGCGGCGTTGATGCGGGCGGCGAAATCTTTGGTCGCCGTCGGAGAGATCGAACTCATGTCGACCACGGTCTTGCCCGCGGAAATTCCTTTCTCGACCCCGTCGGCGCCGAACAGGACCTGCTCGACGTCCGGCGTATCGGGCACCATAAGCACGGTGACCTCGGCGTTTTCGGCGACTTCGCGGTGGCTCGCACACTCGGTGGCGCCACCGTCCGCGATCTCCGCCGGCACCGGCGCGCTATGCCGGATCACGAACAGCTCGTGTCCCGCCGCCTGAAGATGTCCCGCCATGGGTGCGCCCATGATGCCGAGACCGACAAAACCGATCTTCATACCGTCTCCCCTTGTCTTTCGAGGCCAATCCGGACCGCCATCATATCGGTTCGCCGATTGGGCCGGAATCGAAATTCAAGCGAGTCGTTTATGGCAATTCAAGTGACCGCGGCGCCTGTGCTAGAAAGCGTAACAATTTTCCGAGACCGTTTCGACTGGCGTCGCTGCATGAACGATCGCACACCCATCGTCTTGGTTACCCGCAAGATGCCGCCGGCCGTCGAGGCCCGGCTGCAGCGCGACTATGACGTCCGGTTCAATCCGGACGATCGGCTTCTCTCCGCCGACGAGCTGGTCGCGCGTTCAGAGGGCGTCGATGCGATCCTGCCCTGCTACACGGAGGGATTTTCGGCCGATGTGATAGCGCGGCTGCCCGATTCGGTTCGTATCATCGCGACCTACTCGGTCGGTCATAATCATATCGACGTCGCGGCGGCGCGGGACCGCGGAATCGTCGTCACCAACACGCCCGACGTGCTGAGCGACGCCACCGCGGAGGTCGCCATATTGTTGATGCTCGGCGCGGCGCGGCGCGCGGCGGAAGGGGAGCGGCTGATGCGCGACGGAGCATGGCAAAGCTGGAGTCCCAATTTCATGACCGGCACCCAGGTCACCGGGAAACGATTCGGCGTCGTCGGGATGGGCCGCATCGGCCGGATCGCCGCCCGCCGCGCCCGCGGCTTCGACATGGAGATTCACTACTACAATCGCAGTCGTCTACCCGCCGCGCACGAGGAAGACGCCATCTATCACCCCACGGTTGAAGACCTGCTGCCCCATTGCGACGTGCTCTCGCTCCATTGCCCGGTCACGCCCGAAACCTACCACCTGCTGAACAAGGCCCGGATCGACCTGCTGCCGCCCCATGCCATTGTCGTCAACACGGCGCGCGGCGAGATCGTCGACGACGACGCCCTGATCTCGGCCCTGACCGAAGGGCGCATCGCCGCGGCCGGCCTCGATGTCTTCGAGAATGAACCCGACATCGATTCGCGCTATGCGTCTTTATGGAACACCTTCCTGCTGCCCCATCTCGGCAGCGCGACGGTCGAAACCCGAAACCAGATGGGATTTCGCGCGCTCGACAACGTCGATGCGTATTTCCGCGGCGTCGAACCGCGTGATCGTGTGGTCTAGCAATGGAGGGACCACGATGACCGAAACGAGCGACCTCACCGACCTCACCGCAATCGAGGGCGCGCAGGCGATTGGTGCCGGCGGCCTGACATCGGAGCAGTGGGTCGCCGCGTGTCTTTCGCGAATCGCCGAGACCGAAGACAGCATCCAAGCTTGGGCCTTCCTCGATCTGGACCTTGCCCTGGCACAGGCGCGGGACGCCGATCGCCGCCAAGCTGAAGGAGCGGTACTCGGGCCGCTGCACGGCGTTCCTGTCGCCGTCAAAGATATCTTTGATACCGCCGATATGCCGACCGAGAACGGCAGCCCCATCCATGCCGGCCGGCGACCGGTCGAGGATGCGGCGGCGGTGGCGCGCCTGCGGGACGCCGGGGCGGTGATTGTCGGCAAGACGGTCACGACGGAATTCGCCCTCTTCACGCCCGGCAAGACGCGGAATCCGCATGACCCGTCGCGAACCCCAGGAGGCTCGTCGAGCGGCTCCGCGGCGGCGGTCGCGTCACACATGGTACCGCTCGCGATTGGCAGCCAAACCGCGGGCTCGGTCATCCGACCGGCCTCGTTTTGCGGGGTGTTCGGTTTCAAACCTTCGCATGGATCGATTTCGCGTCACGGCGTGCTGGTCCTGTCGGCAACGCTGGACCACGTCGGCACGTTTGCCCGCGATCTTGATGACCTGGCGCTCATCACCCGGATCCTAGGTGGTGCGGATCCGCGCGACCCCGACACGGCCAATGCGATCGTTCCCGACTTCGACAGCCAAAATTCCGGCCGGGCGCGCCGCCTCGCGTTTCTCCGCGCCCCAGTATGGGATCGGCTCGAATCCGGCGCCGCTGCCCAATTCGAAAGCTTGGTCGGGGAAATGGGCGCGAGCGTGGTGGCGGTCGAACCGCCAGCCGGGTTTGCCGACATACTCGACCTTCAAAGTATCGTCATGGAATCGGATGTGGCGCGACACAGGGCCGAGGACTTCGCCACCGCTGCCGAATTGATCAGTCCCAGGTTGACAGAAATCATCGAACGCGGTGCACGTACCGACCAAGCGGTATTCGAAGATGCCCTCGTCCGCCGCTCGCGCCTTCGCGACGATGTCGATCGATTGCTGGGCGATTTCGATGCGATCGTGACCGCGTCTTCGTCCGGCGAAGCGCCGGTCGGCTTGGACTCGACCGGTGACCCGTCCTTCGCGGTGCCGTGGACGTTTCTTGGGCTGCCGGCGATATCGCTGCCCATGCTCCGCGGTCCGAACGGCCTTCCGGTCGGGGTCCAGTTGGTCGGCCCGTCCGGCGGCGACGGCGAACTGCTCGCAACTGCGCGCTGGCTGGTCGCGCATGGGGCGGGCTCAGTCACACTTCGGTGAGCGACAATCTGGCCGCCGATTCGGTTTTCGTCTCCGCTGCCGATTTCCTGCCGCAATTCGTCTCTAAAAGGCACTAGCACCCGGAAGCGACGTCGTAATTGGCGGTTCCAATCGAGGTCTGAAGTAGTTAATCGGCAATTCCGTATGGTGGAATAGTAATCCCACAGCTTATTGCGGAACGTCGCCGCGCCATGCGATAAAGACGCGTCATTACTTAAGAAGCCATTAGAATCACAGGGAGGATACGAAATGGCGAAGCGTAAACAAGTGCGTGAGGCCGTTGAGGGCGTCGTCGATAGCCGGCGGCGATTCCTCAAGACGACGCTCGCGGCGGGCGGAACGGCGGCGGCCTTTACCGCCGCCAGCCAGGTTGGCGCGCCCTTCATCGGTACTGCCTTGGGGCAGACCAAGACGTGGAAAATCCAGACCTCATGGCCGGGCGGCATCGGCCTTGAAATCTTCAAGAATTGGTCGGCCGGCATCGTTGAAAAGACCGGCGGCGAGCTTGCGTTCCAGCCTTTCGGCGCGAAGGACGTGGTTGGCGATTTCCAGCTCTTCGACGCGGTGAAGAACGGCGTTCTCGATGCCATGAACCCGTTCACGCTCTATTGGGCCGGACGGATGCCGGCCGCGGTGTTCCTCAGCTCCTATCCGCTGGGCCTCCGCAACCCGCATGAATGGGACGTATTCTATTACGCGCTCGGCGGGTTGGAGCTGGCGCGCGATCTGTTCCGCGATTTCAACATGTACTATGTCGGCCCCATCCATCACGGTCCGAACATCATCCATTCGAAGGTGCCGATCCGATCGATCGAGGACTTTCGCGGCCGTAAAATGCGCCTGCCGGGGGGTATGGTGGCCGAGGTGTTCCAGGATGCCGGTGCCAAGACCACGCTGCTTCCGGGGTCGGAAATTTTCCCCGCGCTCGAAAAGGGCACGATCGACGTCGCCGACTATGTCGGTCCGGCCATCAACCATGCGCTCGGCTTCCACCAGGTCACCGACTTCATCTCGATGGGCCCTCCGGGCTTCATGTCGCTCTATCAGCCGGTCGACTTGATGGACCTCACCGTTGGCCTGGACCAGTGGGAGGCCTTGTCGCCGCAGATGAAGCAATTCGTCGAGATGGAGGTGCACGTCTATTCCGACCTCCATCATGCGGCGATCCAGAAAGCCGACCAGGAAGCGTGGAAGAAGTTCGAGGACGCCGGCACGATCGTGACGCGGCTCGGCCAGGACGACGTCGAGAAGTTCACCGACCTCGCGGTTCCGCGGTGGTTCTCGTGGGCGAACAAGGACAAGAACGCCGCGCGCGCGTTCAAGATCCAGCTCGACTACATGATGTCCGGCAGCCTTGGCTACGTGACCCCGGAAATGATCGCGGGTCAAAATCTGGATCTGTAGGAGTACGCTCTTACGGACCTGCGATAGGGGCGATGTGACAGGTGGGAGGATGCCGCTTAGGCGGCATCCTCTGCTTGTCGTTGAGGGGAGGCTAGAAGGCAGCCGATGCCCGAGCTGAATTTCGTCCTGCCCCATTGGCTTTATTGGGCCGGCTTGGTGCTGTTCCCGCTGATCGCGATGATCTTGGTGCGGCGTGCGCGGGATCTGAACAAGCGCGGGCGCAGCAGCGTGACGGTTGCCTACTTCGTTTGGCTGACCGCTGGGTTTCTCGGCCTCCACCGCCACTACCTGAGGCGTCACCTGACCGGCTTGATCTATATTCTGCCGTTCGTCGGCGTCATATGGTCGAACATCGAGGCGCGCACCTCCCGGGTCGACCTTTCCGGAGCGACGAGTGAAAAACTGACCGCCGAGTTCTTGATCGAGCGGGCCGAAAAAATGCTTGCCGACGGCAAGGAGGGGGCCGCGGCGAAGCTCGAGGAAGCGCGCGCCAAACTCGAAGCGGTCGAAGCGCAAATCATAGATTTCGCTGGTGACATGGTGTTCTGGACCGACGCCGCGTTCTATTGCGCGGCGGCCATACTCGTATTCCTCATCGTCGATGCGATCCTGCTTCCGCGCTTGATCGCGCCGATCCTCGAAGCGGAGGAAAACGAGCCGCAAGCCTCTTATGTCGAGGACGCCTTGCCGGAGGAGGCGCGGCAAGGGACCGGCGAGGCGCCGGACGTGTACATACATACGCCGATCACCAACGCGATCGACCGGCTCAGCACCTTCACCGGCGCCTTCGTCGCCTATTGGTCGGTGATCGCGGTGTTCGTCTATTACTACGAGGTGTTGGCCCGCTATATTTTCAATTCGCCGACCAATTGGGCGCATGAGGGCATGTTCCTGATGTTCGGCATGCAGTACCTGATCTCGGGCGCCTATGCCTATCTCACCGACGCCCATGTCCGCGTCGACGTGTTCTATGCGCGGCTTTCGGTGCGCGGCAAGGCGATCAGCGACCTTCTGACCTCGGTCTTCTTTTTCATTTTTGCCGGAACCCTGTTGTGGACCGGATGGACGTTTTTCATCGATGGGGTCAGCGTGTTCGAGGTTTCGTTCACCGAATGGGCGATCCAATACTACCCGGTGAAGTTCGCCATATTTCTTGGCGCGGTCCTGATCATCCTTCAGGGCGTGTCGAAGCTGCTGAAGGACATAGTTCTTCTGCGCGGCGCGGGAGCCTAGGGCGTGGGCCTCGAAATCCCCATCGGGTGGTTGACGCTGCTGATGTTTGGCAGCCTCCTGGTGCTGCTGATGGCCGGTCTGCCGTTGGCTTTCGTTACCGGCGGCTTGGCCTGCGTATTCCTGTTCCTGCTCGGCGACGAACGGATGCTCAACATGGTCCCGTCGCGCATCTTCCCGTTGATGACCGATTATCAGCTATCGGCCATTCCGCTGTTCATATTCATGGCGACCATGCTCGAACGGGCGGGGATCATCAGTGAGATGTTCGATGTCATCTACAAGCTCCTCGGCGGCCTGCGCGGCGGTCTTGCGGCGGCGACGATCATCGCGTCGACGATTCTGGCGGCCATGGTCGGGGTTATCGGTGCCGCCGTGGTGACGATGGGAATCATCGCCCTGCCGGCGATGTTGGCGCGCAAATACGACACCACCATCGCCATGGGCTCGATCATGGCCGGCGGAACTTTGGGGATCCTTATTCCACCGAGCATCCTGGCGATCATCTATGCCGTTGTCGCTGAGCAATCGGTCGGCGAGCTATTTGTCGGCTCGGTGTTTCCGGGCCTGCTGCTGTCCGGCATGTATATCGCCTACGTGACCGCGCAGTGCTGGGTCTACCCGGAGAAGGGGCCGGCGATTCCGGTCGAAGAGCGCATCAGCACGCGGGAGAAAATTCGTGTGTTGAGCCAAATGACCGCGCCGATTTTCCTGATCGTCCTTGTTCTGGGCGTCATTTTCACCGGGGTCGCGACGCCTGTCGAGGCGGCGGGGATCGGTACCTTCGGGTCATTCATCGTCGCCGCGCTGCATCGCAGGCTCGATTGGATCACCATTCAGGAGGCCTGCATATCGACCCTCAAGGCCTCGGCGATGGTGCTGTGGATCATCTTCGGCGCCACCGTGTTCGTCGGTCTCTATGTCGTCGAGGGCGGCCAGGCCTTCGTCCAGGAGGCATTGGTCGGAACCGGCCTCGGGCCGTGGGGCATCCTGATCGTGATGCAGATCATTCTCATAATCCTCGGCATGTTCCTCGACTGGGTGGGTATCCTGCTGCTGTGCGTGCCGATCTTCGTCCCGATCATCAAACAGCTCGGTTTCGACCCGTTGTGGTTCGGCGTGCTCTATCTCGTCAACATGCAGATGTCGTTCCTGTCGCCGCCGTTCGGCTACGCGCTCTTCTACCTGCGCGGGGTCGCGCCGCCGGAGATCCCAATGACGGCGATCTTCCGGGCGGCGATCCCGTTCCTGATCATTCAGGTCATCGGCCTGACGCTGTGCATGGTCTTTCCGGAAATCATCACCTGGTTGCCGAGCCTGGTTTACGGCTAGCGCCGCCCCCGGACGCGCAAGTAGGCGGTGACAATGGCCAACACGCGAAACCCGCAAATGATGTCTCGAATCGAGTGATCAGGTCGTGAGGATCGATTGGCAGGTCGGGCGCGATGGTGCGCCGGTATTCGACGGCGAACATCTGGAGCGAATCACAGAATCGAATGCCGCGGCCGGCATCGACCATGCGGCGGTGCGCGCCTATCGGTTGGCCCGTGTGCGCTCGGAAATGGCGAGGCGCGTTATCGCGGCATGCATTCTGTTCGATCCGGTCAACGTTCGCTATGCGACGGGCGCCCGAAACATGCAGGTATTTCATCAGCGCAACCCGGCGCGATATCTCTTCCTGCCCGTCGAGGGCAGAGTCGTTCTGTTCGAGTTTACGGGCTGCATGCACCTAGCCGACGGCCTCGAAACGATCGACGAGGTGCGTCCGGCGACGACCGCTTCTCATGTTGCGGCCGCTGACGCCATCGTCGAGCGCGAACGCAGTTGGGCGCGTGAAATGGCGAGCCTCATGAATGAAGAGGTTGGGCGACAGCGACGTATCGGACTCGAGCGGGTCAACGCGGGCGCGGCGATGGCACTCAGCGCCGAGGGCTTGACGATCGTCGACGCACAAATGGTCGTGGAGCGCGCGCGGTCGATCAAGTCACCGGAAGAGGTCAAGTGCGTGCAGGCATCGTTGCGCGCGACCGAAAATGCCGTCGCCGCCTTGCGAGCCGCAATTCGGCCGGGAATGAGTGAAAACGAGCTATGGTCGGTGTTCCATCAGGCTGTAATCGCTCAGGACGGCGACTACGTCGAAACGCGTCTGCTGTCTTCGGGGCCGCGCACCTGTCCGTGGTTTCAGGAATGCGGTCCGCGCATCGTGCGAGCAAATGAACTGGTTGCGCTCGATACCGATGTCGTCGGCAGGTTCGGCTACTACGCTGACTTTTCGCGGACGTTTCATGTCGGTCCCGATGCTCCGACCGAAAGCCAACGCCATTTGTACCGCACCGCCCACGAGCAAGTTCAGCACAATGTAAACATTCTGCGGCCGGGCCTGACATTTCGGGAGTATTCGGAATCGGCATGGCCGCTGCCGGAGCCGTATGTCGCGAACCGGTATTACCTTTCCGCGCATGGCGTGGGTATGACCGGCGAATACCCGTACCTCTATCATCGCATGGATTTCGCCGGCGCCGGCTACGATGGTGTCATCGAACCGGGAATGACGCTGTGCGTCGAATCCTATATCGGCGAGTCCGGTGGCCGGGAGGGCGTCAAGTTGGAGGAACAGGTACTGCTCACCGATACCGGGACCGAGCAGTTGTCGAGATTTCCCTTCGAACCTGACCTATTGGGCTCCCAATAGGTCAGGTTCGAAGCGGCACTAATTTCATCGGCGAATAGCAACACATCACCGACTACCGATCCCCGGAGGGACGGTCTTGAAACGAGGTCTTGGCGACGACGGCCGGCGGCGGCGCTACTCGGCCGCTTCCTTGACTTTGTCGGCGGCCTCGTCCGTGGCCTCCTTGACCTTGTCGGCCGCCTCGGTAGCGGTTTCCTGCATTTGTTCGGTTGCCTTGTCGATCTCGGCCCCCGCCTTCTCCGCCGGGCCTTCCTCTTCGCATCCGGCCACCGCGGCGCCGACCACGAACATCAACACAATCAACGGCACGCGAAACCATAGGCGTAGTTGATCCATGATTACCTCCAGATTCCCACGGACCGCACGAAATTGGTCCAGCCAACATAATAATACCTCAATTCAAGGCGGTATGGGTCAACGATGTGACAAGCTTGATCTAGGTCAATGCGATGAGCGACCCATGCGCTACGGTATCGGGGTCGTTGGTGCACGATAGCCCGTCAGCTGTGCACCGCAGGTCATCTCAGTCCACTCGGCGGGCCCTCTGGGTCCGCCATTTTCTTATTCAGCGGCGGCGCTCCCCCCGGCGCGACGGATTGCCGTCGCCGGCGCGTCGACCGCCAGTGTGGCGGGATCGAGGGCGACGCCGAATAGCTCCGCCGCATCCTCAATCGTGTAGTACCCGCGACGAACGTCGAGGGCGACCATTTCCGGATCGCGCCGGATAGGGTCACCGTAACCGCCGCCGCCGGGCGTGCTGACGATGACCCGGTCGCCGGCGGCGATTTGGATATCCTGATCCTTCGACAGGTGCGGCGGATGGTAGACCTCGCCGGCGCGCTCCACGACGACCTTGTTGACCCCGCCGTCGCGTCCGCCGAGGACTCCCTGCGGGCCGGTGCGGCCGTGATCCATGACGAACGAGGCCCGCGCGGTGCCGCGACGGAGCGTGACACCGTAGCTGACACCGAAACCGCCGCGCGCCTGTCCCGGCCCGCCCGATCGCTCGTGCAGACTGTAACAGTCGATCAGCACCGGGTAGCGCTGTTCGATGACCTCGATCGGGGTGGTCTTGGAGATCCCGATCGTCGAACAGCCGTTCGAAATACCGTCGCCGAGCGCCGAGCCGCCGTAGCCGCCGCCCGATATCAGGTACATGACGTAGGAACGCCCGGTTTCCGGATCGTGCCCGCCGAGGGCGAAATTGCCCGACGTCCCAGCCGGCGCGCCAAACAACTGCTCCGGAATCGCTTTGGTCAGGGCGGAAAACACCGCCTCGGCGATGCGCTGGCTGACCTCTGCCGCGCACCCGGACACGGGGCGCGGGTATCTGGCATAGAGGAAGGTGCCTTCGGGCTCGATGATATCGAGCGGCTCGAATGTTCCGGCATTGATCGGCACATCGGGAAAGACGTGCTTGATAGCCAGGTAAATCGACGACTTGGTGGTCGCGATGACGCTGTTCATCGGGCCCAGGCAGGGCGGGCTAGACCCACTCATGTCGAAAGTCATCTCGCTGCCGGCGACGGTGATTTTCATCGCGATCTTCAACGGCTGGTCGACGACTCCGTCGGAATCGACGAATGCCTGCCCCTCGTAGACGCCGTCGGGAATACCTTCGATCTTGGCGCCCATCTGCTGCGCCGCGCGCGCGCGCAGCTCGCGGATCGCGGTCTCGACGACATCCTTGCCGTAGCGATCGATCAACACCGTGAGCCGGCGCTCGCCGACGGTAAGCGCCGCCGCCTGCGCCTTGATGTCGCCGATTCGCTGATCGGCGATGCGGATGTTGGAAAGGATGATGGCGAGAATCTCCTCGTCCATCACGCCGGCCTTGAACAGCTTTACCGGCGGCAGCCTCAGCCCTTCCTGTTCAACCTCGGTCGCGGTGGCGGAGAATCCGCCGGGGACCATGCCTCCGGTGTCCGGCCAATGGCCGGTATTGGCCAGCCAGCAGAACAATTCTCCCTTATAGAAGAAGGGCTTGACGAAGCGGACATCCATGAGGTGGGTGCCGCCGAGATAGGGGTCGTTGACGATGAACAGATCGCCGGGCTGCAGATCGCGGGCGCGGGCGATGACCTCGGCGGTGCCGAATTGCATGGTCCCGACAAAGACCGGCAACCCGAGGTCGCCCTGGGCGATCAATGCCCCATCGTCACGGTGGTAGATGCCGTCCGAGCGATCAAGCGCCTCCGAGATGACCGGGCTGAACGCGGCCCGCACGAAGGCGAGATCCATCTCGTTGCAGACTTGAATCAATCCGTTCTGAATGACCGTCAGGGTTACCGGGTCGAGTGCGCTCATGACCCCGCACCTTCAACGGTGATGACGAGATTGCCCTGATCGTCGGCGACGAAAGCATTGCCCGGCTCGATGACGACCGTGGTGTCCAATTGCTCGATAATGGCGGGACCGGAGAATGCGATACCGGGGCCGATCTGTCGGCGGCGATAGATCGACGTCTCTCGGGTACCGGTTTCGAACCAGACCCGGCGCGTCGCCATCGGTTGGGGATCGGCTTCGCCCGATTCGGCCAACGCCGCGAGCGAGACCGGCTGGCGGCGGCCGATCACCGCGGTGTGGAGGTTGACGAGCACCGCATGAATTTCCGGCAGCGTAACCTCGAAGCGGTCCCAGTAGGCGGTTTCGAATCCCGATTGCAAAGCCTCGCGTTCGACCGATGGACGATCGACCGGCACGGTCAGGATATGGCTCTGCCCCTGGAACTGGATATCGGCGGAATGGAGGACGACGAGATCCTCGATTTCGACGCCCTCGCGCGCGATGGTTTTCCGGCCCTCGGCGATCTGCTCCTCGAGGATTCGGCGCACCGCCGCCATATCGAGATCCTTGACCGGTGTGTTCACGGTGTTGACGTAGTCATGGCGGACATCGGCGACGACACAGCCGAGGGCATTGGTTATGCCCGGCCGCGCCGGCACCAGCACGCGCGGCAACGCGAGTTCGCGAGCCAGGGCCACCGCGTGGAGCGGGCCTGCGCCGCCGAAGGCGAACAGCGTGAAATCCCGCGGGTCGTGCCCCCGCGCCAACGAAACCATGCGCAGCGCGCCCGCCATGCGGTCGTTGGCCACCCGCAGCACGGCAGCGGCGGCGGCGAACCCGTCGAGGTTCAGCGCGGCCCCGATATCGCGGGCGAAAATATCCTCGACGTCCTGGAGCGAGACCGGATTGTCGACCGACAGCAACGCCGAGGGGTTGAGACGGCCGAGAACGAGGTTGGCATCGGTGATGGTCGGCCTGGTGCCGCCGCGGCCATAGCAGATCGGCCCCGGATCGGCGCCGGCGCTCTCCGGTCCGACCTGCAGCATTCCGGCTTCGTTGATGAACGCGATCGATCCGCCGCCGGCGCCGATGGTGTGGATATCGACCATGGGGACATGGATCGGCATCGCATATTCGAGCTCGAGTTCCGAACTGACTTGGGGGATGCCGCCCTCGATCAAGCCGACATCGCAGCTGGTGCCGCCCATGTCGCAAGTGATGACATCGGGACAGCCCGCCGCCGCCGCCGTATAGGCCGCGGCCATGACGCCGGAGGCGGGTCCGGACATGACCGTGTTGACGGCTGCCTCCGACACGATGCGCGACGAAACGGTGCCGCCGTTACCCTGCATCACCAGTAGATCGCTTTGGTAGCCGCGGGTGTGCAACTCTTCCTCGAGCCGGGTGATATAGCGGTGCAGCACGGGCTGGATCGCCGCGTTCACCGATGCCGTCACGCCGCGCTCGTATTCGCGGTACTCGCTCAGCACCGCGTGGCCCATCGTGACATGATCGTTGGGCCAGATCTCCGCGGCGATTTCGGCCGCGCGCCGTTCGTGCTGCGGATTGATGTAGGCGTGGAGAAAATGAATCACCAGCGATTCGCAATCCATTTCAAGCAGCTTGCGCGCCGCCGCGCGCACCGCGTCCTCGTCCAGCGGGGTCACGATCCGACCGCCGGCGTCCATGCGTTCGGGCACCTCCAATCGGCGCTCGCGGGCGATCATCGGTTCGAAGTGTCCGGTCAGCCCGTAGGGCCGCGGACGCGTCCGCCGGCCGAGCTCGAGTACGTCACGAAAGCCGGCGGTGGTGATCAAGCCGCACGTGCTGATCTTGCGTTCGAGGAGCGCGTTGGTTGTGGTCGTCGTGCCGTGGACCAGCGTTCGAACGCGGTCGAGGCCAATCTCCGCGTCGGCCAGCGCGGCGAGAACACCGAAGGCCTGGTTGGCCGGTGTCGTCGGCACCTTGGCGACTTTGACGCTTCCGGCGCCCTCGTCGACCATCAGCAGGTCGGTGAAAGTGCCACCCACATCGACGCCGACAATCACGCTTTGCGGTTCGCTCATGATCTTCTCGGAACGCCGCCGCTAACCGTGTTTGAGCCGCGCTTGGCCGGTCGTCGCGTCCGCCGCCGCGCTATCGCCGACCATTCGGCTTTCGCCCCGCAGGGTCAAAAGGGCACCGCAGATCAACCTCTTGCGGAACAGGTCGACGGCCACGGCAACACCACGGTTGAGCGCGGTTCGAACGGCCTCGTCGTCGAGGGTGCCGACTTCGATCGTCACCAATCTTTCGCCGAGGTCGCTATCGGGATCGAGATCGACGCCCGCGCGGCGGGCGATCGCGGGATGATCGACGTCGACCGAATTGCCGATCAGGGTCGCGGCAACATCGGCGGCCGCGGCGTCGCTGCCGAGGACGGTGACCGAATCGGCGATGCCGAGCGAGAAACTTCGCCCGCCGCGGCCACTGGTCGCGATACCACGGACCGGGTCGTGGAAATCGATCCTGGCCACCCCGTCGATCGCCGGCCTCGTCGGATCCGTGACAATGCCGGAATCGAAGCCGTGGCCGGGCGTCAGGTAGAGCGCGATATCGCCGCCGTCGTTGACATAGGCGCGATCCAATGCTCCGCCCGACACCATGCTGGCCAAAACTTCGTCGGCCACCGCCCCGGCGACGGCCGCCATCGGGGTCACAAATGTTCCGCGATGGGGCCGGCAGGCGCGCCACATGCGGCGCGCGGTCGGCCCCTCGGGCTCGGCCCGGTGATCGCTCACCGGCCGGCGCAGCAGCGGCAATTCCTCAACCAGCTCATCGAGCAAAACTTCGAATCGCCGCCAGGCCCGCGTGTAAGCGCGGTCGGTCTCGGTCGGGGCGCCAAAGGCTTCGAGGATCAGGTCGATGGGCCCGTGTTGAAAGTGGCGCCGCCCATCGGCAAGCAGCGCGCGGACCGGACCGGCGCTCATGATGCGGTCCGGTCCAGCGCCGCCGCCGGCGTCCACGGCCACGGATTGCGATCATGCCATTGCGTGACCCGGACCCGGTCGGCATCGACGATATCGCCGATGCGTCGCACGCTCCCTATATGGCCGCCGAGGTCGCGATAATCGTCGAGCCGCATTGTGAATTCGATCGGCGCCACGATCGCTGGCGTCGGCACATAGCCGAAGGACCGGTCCGGCATGCGGGTGACGTCGACCAGGATGGTGATGCCGCCGCCGGGCCAGACATAGACCGGCGCGCCGCCGCAGGACACCCGAGTGAGCGCGGCCTTGACCGACCGCGTCAGCCGCACGGGATTTTCGGTGACCCCAGCGCGCAACGACCCGCCTGCGCCGGCCATGAACAGCACCGTCGCCAACGCCGGCTCGCAGTTCTCGCCGATCCTCTCCACGGTAAGCCGAAGCGGATCGGGCATCTCCGCCGGCACCGGTTGGAGGCGCTCGTCGAGTTCGAAAAACGCCGCGTCCTCGCCGGTGGTGCTGACCATGAGCAATCTGAGCCCGGGATAGGAGATTTCGGGGTTGATCGATTCGATGATGGTCAACGGATCGGTGATATCCGTGCCGCCCCATCCGGTTCCCGGATTGGCGACTTGAAAGTACCGCCCCGGAGTCGATTTGCGGCCGCGAACCCGAATGCCGGCCGGCTTCATTTCCAGAAAGCGGCCGGCTTGGTGCTCGGTGAGGACCCCGGTAATGTGATCATCGACGACAACCACCTCGTCGACATGCTCGTGCCACTGCTTGGCGAACATGCCGATCGTCGCGGAACCGCAGCCAACCCGCATGCGCTCTTCATGGAGATTGTTGATGATCGGCGCTTTCCCGGCCTGGACGGTCAGCGTCGCACCGCCATCGACCGTGAAATCGACCGGCTCCTTGTTGCACAGCCGCATCATCATGTCGCAGGTGACGGTGCCTTCTTTCTTCGATCCGCCGGTGAGGTGACGGACCCCGCCGAGCGCCAGCATTTGCGAACCATATTCGGCCGTCGTCACGTGGCCGACGGGCTCGCCCTGGCATCGGATCGCGGCCTGTTCCGGACCGACATAACGGTCGGTGTCGATCTTCACCTTGATTCCGCAATAGCTGAAGATGCCCTCGGTCACCACCGTGACCATGTCGATGCCATCGTGGGCGCTGGCGACGATGAAAGGGGCCGGCTTGTAATCGGGATAGGTGGTTCCGGACCCGATACCGGTGACGAAGGTGGATTCGTCGGGAAGGAGGCTGCCGTCCCAATCCTTGTCGAGGAAGGGTACG
The DNA here is from genome assembly GCA_024244705.1 of Alphaproteobacteria bacterium. Taxonomy (NCBI): domain Bacteria; kingdom Pseudomonadati; phylum Pseudomonadota; class Alphaproteobacteria; species Alphaproteobacteria bacterium. The sequence goes on along the minus strand of JAAEOK010000088.1, from coordinate 30,489 downwards.
GCCTCGCCGGCTTCGCCCAGGACCCGTTGCGCCAGGATAAACGGATCGGTTCGCACCAGCGTGCCATCGGTGTTGCCATAGCGGCCGCAGGCACCGGTCCGGCCGGCCCTGATCCGGCACAGTACCGGACAAGCGTCGCAGACGACCAGATCCTCGACCGGCTTCTTGGCCGTCTTGGCAGCAGTCCGGTCGGGCGCCGTGTCAGTCACGGCCCGATCCCGTGCGGGCGGCAAGGATCGCCGCCCGGACCCGGTCCGGGGTCGCGGGGACTTGGTAGATGCGCGTTCCGATGGCATGGCTGATCGCGCCCAGGATCGCCGGCGCGGTCGGAATCAGTGCCGGCTCGCCAATGCCCTTGGCGCCGAAGGGACCCAGCGGTTCGTGCTCCTCGATGATCATGATCTCGATGTCGGGCATGTCGCCGAAGGTCGGGATCAGATAATCGTGGAGGTTTTCGCTGCGCCCGGGCACGTACTCCTCCATCAGGGCCATGCCGAGGCCCTGGGCGATACCGCCGTGGATTTGGCCTTCGACTTGAATTGGATTGATCGCACGGCCGACATCGTGGGCGGCGACGACGCGTCTCACCTTGACGGTGCCGAGATCAAGATCCGCCTCGATCTCGGCCATCTGCGCGGCGAACGCATAGGTGGCGTAGGGGCTGCCCTGGCCATCGTCGTCGAGCGGCGTGGTCGGCGGGTCGAAGGTGCCCTCGCCGGTCAGGACATTGCCCTGCTCGTCCGGCGACAGCGTGTTCAGTTCGATCCGGCGCTGAGAATGGACGTCACGGACGAAAAGCGCGTCGGGTTCGACCTCGATGAGCCCATGGGGCCCGACATTGGCGAGCCGTAGAATCTTCGCCCGCATGTCCTCCGCCGCGAGCTGTGTGGCGCGGCCGGAGATGAAGGTTTGGCGCGACGCCGACGTCTTGCCGGCGTCGGCGGTCAGGTCGGTATCGCCGGTGACCAAGCGGATCGACGTGACCGGGACACCGATGGCATCGGCGCAAATCTGGGTCAGGATGGTGCTCACCCCCTGGCCGATGTCGACCGCGCCGCTGTACAGCGTCACCATGCCGGTGGCGTCCATGCCGACCCGTATCGTCGACGGATTCGAGATCGACGTATTGCCGCAGCCATACCACATACAGCCGAGGCCGACGCCAAGGCGCCGCCTGCGCGATCGCTCGTTGAACATATCCGCCTGCCCACGCGCCTTGCTCCAATACGGTCGCAAGGCCTCGAGGCATTTGTCGATGCCGACGCTTGCATCGAGTACCTGCCCGGTCGCCGTTTCGTCGCCAACGCGAATTGCATTCAGCAGTCGGAACTCGAGGGGGTCGATGCGGGTCTTCTCGGCCAGCATATCCATGATGCCTTCGTGGGCGATCGCGCATTGCGGCACGCCGAAGCCGCGAAAAGCGCCGGCCGGCGGTTCGTTGGTCAGCACCGCCGTACTCTCGACCTCGACCACGGGAACGCGATAGGGCCCGGTCGCATGGATCGGCACCCGGTCGGCGACCGTCGGCCCCCACGATGCATAGGCACCGGTGATGAAGTCGCCCTGCAACTCGTAGCTCGTCAACAGGCCCTGTTCGTCACAGCTCGCACGTGCCTGGAGGCGCGCTGGATGCCGCTTGGTCGTCGCCGCCATCGATTCGGGCCGTGTGTAGACGCAACGCACCGGCTGATCGAGGAGCCACGCCGCGACCGCGATGATGGGTTGGACGGAGACGTCCAATTTGCCGCCGAAGCCGCCGCCGCAGGCGGTCGGGATGATGCGGACCTGCGCCGGTTCGACATCGAGCACGGCCGCGATTTCTTCGCGGTCCATGTAAGGAGCCTGGGTCGCCGCGGTGATTTCGATGCGATCGCCGACGCGGCGGGCGAATCCGGCCTCGGGTTCGATATAGGCGTGTTCGACGAAGGAGGTCTGCCAGGTCGCCTCGGCGACGATCGGTCCTTCGTCGATCGGCTTTGGTTTTTCGCCGCGTTCGTTCGGATCTTCCTTCCCCTTGCACACGTAGCCGCGGGTCAGGATATTTCCCTCGTAGGCCTTTTGAATTGTCGCCGCGTTCTTGTGGAGCGCCGCATCGAGCCCGATCACCGGATCGGCCGGGTAATAGGTAACCGGAAGCTCGTCATCGGCGATGATACGAATCGTTTCCGCGTCACCGACCAGCGCCAAGATCGCGTCGCCGCGATATCGTGCGACGTTTCGCGCCAGGACCGGCTGATCCTTGATTTCCGGATAGATGCCGTAGCCGTTTCGCCCGGGGATGTCGACCGCCGACAGAACCCGCACGAGGCCGGGATATTTTTTGAACAAGGGGCGCAGATCGCTGACCGAAAAGGACGCGCTGGCAAAGGGCGAGCGCACGATACGCAAAGCCAGGGCACCCTCCGGAATGACATCCGCGCCGAACTTTTCGGCCCCGGTCAATTTCTCGATGCCGTCGACCTTTGCCAGCGACGCGCCAACCGCCATGCCCGACTGCCCGACGGCGCCGGTGTCGGTGCCGTAGGCGGCATCCATGACCGCGTCGACAATCTTGACATAGCCGGTGCATCGGCAAAGGACGCCACCCATGGCGTCCTCGACCTCTCGCCGGGTCGGCCTCGAGTTTTGTCTCAAGAGGTCGGTTGCCGCCATCAGCATTCCTGGCGAGCAGATCCCGCACTGCGCCGCACCATGGCGGTGGAAGGCGGACTGCAGGAAGGTCAGTTCCTCGCCCGTCGCCAATCCCTCGATTGTCTCGATATTGCTGCCTGCCGCCTGGGCGGCTGGGATCATGCAGGCGCAAACCTGGGCGCCGTCCATCAAAATGGTGCACGATCCACAATCGCCGGCCTCGCAACCGACCTTGGTTCCGGTCAGGCCGAGCGAATCGCGAAGCACGTCGGTCAGGCGCGTGACCGGCTTGGCCAAAACGGTCACCGATTCGCCGTTGACCGAGAACGTAATGGGCTCCAGGGCCAAGGTCATGACCTCACCCTCATGTCGACACCAATCGCCGAAAGCGCACGCTTGACCAGGGTCAGTGCCGCGTCGCGGCGATAGCTGCCGGTGCCGCGGACATCGTCGATCGGGTTGAGGTCCTCCAAGTGGGCAGCGGCCACCACCGCACCCAGGTTGGCGTCGCAAGGCTGGCCGATCAGGGCCGCTTCCAATTCCGGCAGGCGGCGGGCCACCGGCGAACATGCGCCGATCGCGACGTGAGCTTCGGCAACCCGGCTGTCGCTGTCCGGTGAAATCGTCACCGCCACCATGGCGATCGAGATCACCAGGTATTTTCGAGCGCCCAGCTTTTGAAACGTGCTCGCGGTGCCGAGGGGCGGTTTGGGAATTATCAAGTTGGTGACCAATTCATCGGACCGGCGCGCCGTCCGGCGATTGGCCAGGACAAAATCTTCGAGCCGCAGACTGCGCGCGCCCGACAGGGAGGCCAGTTGCACGCGGGCATCAAGCGTCAACAGTGGCGGCATCCCATCAGCGGCCGGCGAGGCGTTGCAGAAGTTTCCGCAAATCGTGCCGCGGTTTTGAACTTGGAGACCGCCGATCTCGCGCGCCGCCGTCTTCAAGCCATCGAAGCAGGGCGGCAATTCCGTCATCATCAAGTCGCGCCAGGTCGAAAGAGCACCGATCAGCCAGTGATCGTCGCGTTCGACGATGCCACGGAGATCAGCGAGCGCACTGATGTCCAGGACATCCTCGATCAGCGGTTTACCGACCCGACTTGGATAGTAGTCGGTGCCGCCGGCGAGGATTTCAAGCGGCCCTGCGCTCAACGCGGTCAACGCATCCGCAATTTCAATCGGACGATGGTAAGTACCCATATCGGATGAACTGCCTAGCCCTCTGATCGACTGACGAAAGGTCGAATTACATCGTATGTGTACATATGACTTTACGCCTGGTTTGAAGTCTCTTCAAGTCCAGGCATGCGACATCCGGTTCAGTTCAGTTTCTTGAGTAGGCGAAGAAACGATTTGCGCTCCTCCGCACGGAGTGGGGCCAACGTTTCGCTGGTAATCCGTTGACCGCCGGCGGAGAGCGCGCGTTCCGCCACCCGTTGCCCGGCAGCGGTCAGCGACAACAGAATGCGCCGTCGATCATCGGGGTCGGGCCGTCGCGTCATCAAGCCACGTTGGCCCAATCGGCGCACGACCCCTTGCATGGTCGCCGGGTCCACCGCGATCAACCGTCCCAATTCATTCTGTGACACCAGATCCTGTTGCATCACCTTGACCAAGGCGGAGAATTGCCGCGGCGTCAGTTCAAACTCAGCCATCGCTTCCATGAATATTGCCGTCGCCCGTTGGTGCGCGCGGCGCAGGAGATAGCCGACTTGATCCTCGAGAACATAGTCGCTTTGTGCGGATTTCAAATCACCCGACATGCCGACCGTCGCTCCGTGTTGACCCCTACCGGCCGCAGCGGCCCCCGGACCGGTCGGGCGCCGCGCAGCAACCGTATTGTTCGCCCGCGCGAATTTTCGTGCAACCAAAAGATTCATCGCCGAGGTCATTCCTGGACGATCGGCTGGGCCACGATCCATAGGCTCAGCATCGTGTAACCGATCATCAGGGCGACCATCGGTATCTGGCTGGCGATGGCCGCCCGATTGGTCGAGTAGGTTCGCAGCGCCATCGCATGGGCGAGATAGACTGCGATGACGTGGCCGAGAACAATGGCCGTAACCGACACGTACCAGACGATCCGCGCGTTGATAATCGCGATATTGATGAAATAGAGTTTGGTGCCAAAAAGATCCCATCCGGCGCCGAACGGGTCGGATGCGAGAGGGATCGCATATTGTCCGGCGATCGCGAGATAGGACAGATAGTGAGCTAGGTGGTAGGCGACGGCAATCGGAACCAGGGTGAGGACGAAAAGGCCGGCGAGCTCGATCACCGGATGTCGGTCGTCACGGGCATCGCCGCTATCGCCGACGCGACGCGCGCAGACTGCCATCAATTTGCAGAACCCCAGAAATACGACGAAAAACATCGCCGGCACGAGGATGAGCGCGGCGGTGGCGAGCAATGCCCCGGGCGCGAATCCACCGGTCTGAAGGTCGAACAGGAACCCGGCCAATGGCGGTGTGGTGACGAACCATTGCAGCGTCGCTTGCCACGCCGGCGTCTCGGCGAAACCGTCGAAGGACACCGTCGCCAGCACGAGCAGGGCGAGATAGACCATCGAAACGGGAACCGGCTTGTCGACCAACAGGCCGACCGCGTAGGGTCGCAGGCGAAATTCGCGGCGCCGGTCTCGAACCGCCGTCTCGGTCGGGGAAAAACGGGCGAAGAGGCCGAACACCAAGGCAAAAGCGTCGCCATGAGCGAGCCAGGCCTGCCTGCCGAAGACCACCATACCGGCCCACGAGATAACGGCGTAGATGACCATGATAGTGGCCAGGCCGGAGGGCCGGTCGGCGCCGCTCCAGACCAATTCGCACCACGCGAAGGCGAGGAAAAGTGCCGCCCCCGGCCACACGCCCCAGGCCTTGGGCCACGGCCGGCCGAGGCAAAGCTCGCGTCCGCTGATGGCGCGCCACATGTCCTCGGTCCAGCGAAACATCGATGCCAATGGATTGACCAAGGCCCAGAGGTCGCCGCAGAGCGACGAAACATAGGCCAGGCCGACCCACCAGATTACCCAGACCGCGGTTGGCGCGATGTTCTTGAACGGGTTCTGATCGCCGCCGAAACCGGCGACGACGATGACAAGATATAGGGCGACCGCAATTGCACGCACCGCCTCCAGGACCACCGGATGGGCCAGCCACCCGAGCGGCGCGATCCGCAGTAGATCGTAGGTCGGATAGGCGGTGGATCTGACCGATCTGCGCAAGAAAAAGCCGGCCAGGACGAACGACAGGCCGACGGTCGCGGCCGCTCCCCAGATATACATCGACAACGGAACCGGCAGATCGTAGCGCGCGCCAAAACCATGGGCGGCGGCGGCGGCCGGCAGCAGCAGCAGGCCGCCCGCAAGCGACACTATCGTACGGCGAATGCGCATTTATCCGAGGCGGCTGGTCTCAGCGCGGATGAACTTCAAGGTACTGCAACGTGAGGTGCGCGCCATCCGACCCATGGGTGGTGATGGGGAACCGCCCGGTGGCGTTCGCGGTCAGGCTCATTTCGGTCGCCTGACCGGGTTCGACCGCCGCTTTGACGTTGTAGCCGTGGAGGTGGATGTCCGCGGTTCTGTCCGTGGTCCAAATCAGCGTCACCCGATCGCCTTCGCCGACCCGCAGGGGCCTATCCGAATCGGCAAGCCGATCATCTACAATATCGAGTTCGAACATCTTCTCCGCCGGATCGTCGGCGAATACCGGCGCCCCGGCGGACGCGATCAGAATGGCCATCGCCGATCCCGCGAATGCCGGCCGTAGGCGGCGAGACCAGTCGGCAAAGAGAGTCATGGAACGACGTTTTCCTTCCGGCAAGACATCCATTTCAACCATGATTTCGCCTCGTTGGGCCGCGATTATCCGCGATACGACGAATCTTGTCACCCGTTGACAAAACTGGGAAAATGCAGTGAATCGCCGATCGGCGATGGGAACCAGCGTGTTGGCCGCGAGGGTTGATTAAAAGCCGGTTTTCTAGGCGCTATGCCTAAATGGAGGGTCGGCCACGGCAAATGCCGCCGCATTCATCGCCTGAGTGGCGGCGGAATGGTTCAATCGAGAATTTGGAGGAATTATGAATATCACAAGATTTCTCGGCGTTGCAACATGCGCGGCGGGCCTGATGCTGTCTGCGACTGCGGACGCCGAGATACTCGCAATGATGAACTACGAGACCAAATCGCCGGAATCGCTCAAGGCGTTGAAGAATGCGATCGCCCCGCAGGCGCGCCGCGAGGGGATCGCCATCATCGATGTCGATCCGCAATCCGACAATTTCGGCAACATTCTGGTCGATATCCCGCTGCCGGCGGATTTGGTCGCCCACCATCTGTTCTATAACCGGGACATGTCGAAGATCTATCTGACGGCGCTCGGCCAGCCCGCGATGCACGTCATCGACGTGTCGCAGAACCCCTATCGCCTCAAGCGGCTCGACACCCCCGGCTGCACCGTTCAGGAGGATATTATTTTCTCCGCCGACAACAAGACCTGGTGGGTGACCTGCATGGGATCGAACACGGTGGTCGAAGGGAATGCGGAGACCGACGAGATCGTCCGCAATATTTCGACCCCGGAAAAATATCCCCATGGCATCGCCGTCAGTGACGGCATCGACCGTCTGCTCATCAGCAGCACGGTAAACGCCGCGGACCTTGGCGATCCCGGCGAAACCATCACCGCGATCGAGGCCAGCACCGGGAAACCGCTCAAGTCCTATAAGGTGTCCAGCAAACCGTCGCCGGCCGGCGAGGCGCCGGTGGAGATCCTATTCGTGCCCGGCGCGAATCCGCCGGTGGCCTACGTCACGAACATGTATGGGGGTTCTCTGTGGACCGCGAGCTGGGACGCCGACAAGGGCGACTTCGTCGTCGCCCAGGCGCATGACTTCGGTCCCCAGGAAGCCGGCGTGCCGTTGGAGATATATTTCAACGACGATTCCTCGCGCCTCTACGTGACGACGGCCAATCCGGGCCATTTTCATGTCTTCGACATTTCGGGCGACCCCGCCAAACCGAAACTGACGAAAACATTGCCGACCGCGCAAGGCGCTCACCATGTGGCGTTCACCAAGGATTGGAAGCTGGCGTTTGTCCAGAACACGCTGCTCAACTTGCCGGGGATGAGCGACGGTTCGGTCACGGTGATCGATCTCGAAAAGGAAGAGGTGATCGGATCGGTCGATACGCTGAAGGAAATGGGCTTCAACCCGAACAGCATTATTCTGCTGCCGGAATGGAACCATTTGGCCGGTCACTAATTCGACCCTGATCGGATGACGAGATCTCCGCCCGGGCAGCCTCTCGCCCGGGCGGTTTTCTTACGGCCGGTGGCGATCGGTGTTCGTTGTTGGAAGAGCCGCCCGGCCACTGCCCGATGTTGACATCGGCCGCGGGCGCCCCTATGTTCCCGCGTCCTTTGGAATGCTACGCACGGACGCACGAAAATGAAGGTTTTACATTCGCTCAAATCGGCGAAAAAGCGCGACAAGAATTGCCGCGTCGTGCGCCGTCATGGTCGCGTATATGTCATCAACAAGCGCAACCCGCGTTTCAAGGCGCGTCAGGGATAATTTCGCCCGGTTTCGCCGGTCCAGGATCGCGCCCCGGTGGCGCGATTTTTTTATCCGCAGCTTGCCTCGATACCAATTCGGCTTACCATAGAGCCGGCGGCCGAAATCGGCGCGCCGTTTCTTCGCTAGCCGTGGGAGCCTTCGACGATGAAGATGCCCGATCCCGATCAGGACATCATCGCTAGGCGCCAGGCGATCGTCGCCGATTTGAACGAGATCGTGACCGGCGCTCAGGTGATTACCGGTATTGTTACCGTCGAAAAGGATGCCAGGGGTGAAGTTCGACGTAGCGGCGTTGTTGGTCATGCCAATGCCGGTATTGCCCGGAATATGCAATGACTTCTGACGGCGCTGTAACCTCGACATCTACGTCAATTCGGACCGTTGCTACTGGCTTAGCCTTTCCTGAAGGGCCGATTGCCATGGCGGACGGATCTATATTAGTGACCGAAATCGCCGCCGGCACGCTGGTCCGGGTGTCACCGGACGGTCGTATTGAACGCATTGCTGAACTGGGCGGTGGACCCAACGGCGCGGCGATCGGACCAGACGGCGCAGCCTATGTCTGCAACAACGGCGGTAGTTTTTCGTTTTATAAAAAAGGGGACCTGTTGGTATTTGGTTTGGTGGCGCCGCCGAGCTATTCGGGCGGCAGCATTGATCGGGTCGATCTCGCCACCGGCGAGGTCAGAAAGATTTACACTGCGTGCGACGGGCACCCGCTAAGGGGTCCAAACGACATCATCTTCGATGAGACCGGCGGCTTCTGGTTTACCGATCACGGCATCCGCACCGAGCGGGAGAGCGACCGCACGGCGGTCTACTATGCACAGCCCGATGGCACCAGCATCACCGAGGCTATCTTTCCCCTCGATAGTCCGAACGGCATTGCGTTGTCACCGGACGGTAGTCGCCTCTACGTCGCCGAGACACAAGTCGGGCGAATCTGGTCATGGGAATTAGACGGCCCCGGCAAGATCGCCGCCAACGCGGACGGCGATTATCATCCAGGCAAGCTGTTCTACGGTGCGCCCGGCTACACCCTGTTTGATTCAATGGCAGTCGATGGCGACGGCTGGGTATGTCAGGCGACGTTGATTAATGGTGGCATTGTGCAGATTTCGCCGAATGGTCGGACTGTTGAAAACCTGGCGCTGCCTGACCCGATGATCACTAATATCTGTTTCGGTGGTCCCGATCACGGCACGGCCTACATCACCTGTTCCGGAACCGGGCACCTGATCGCCGTGGATTGGCCGCGGCCCGGCGGACGTCTCGCCTTTTCTTAATACGATTCCGTCGAAGGAGGCGATCTGATGTTGGTGACCGAGTACATCGTGTCGGCGCTGCACGACCAGGGTGTCGACCATTGTTTCGTCGACCTCGGCGGCCTGAACGACAATTTCATGCCGCCGCTTACCGGCACCCAGGGTGTGAAAACCGTCGTTGCCGCATTCGAAGGCGGTGCCGCCTATATGGCCGATGGCTATGCCCGGGCTTCGGGCGGGCTGGGCGTGTGTCTTGGCATTGGGGGCCCCGGTATACTCAACATGGTAACGGCGCTGGCGGCGGCGCGCGCCGACCGTAGCCCGGTGCTTGCAATCAGTGGCGAAGTGGCACGCAGTTGGGAAGGCATGGGGGGCTTCCAGGATGCATCCGGCGCCGGGCTCGATGACGTCGACGCGCTGCAGCGCATAACCGGACTGTCGCTGTCGTTGTCGTCGCACGCGGTCGTACCGCATCACCTGCGTCATGCGATTACCCATGCATTGACACGCCGCATACCGGTGCATCTGTCAGTGCCGGTCGATGTGCAGAAGGCTGAGATCGATGATGACTGGCAACCGGTCGGCGCGGCATTGGCGGCGAACCGGAGCCTCGACGAGGCGGCGCTTGGTCACGCTGTCGATCAGATGAAAGGCGCCGAACATCGAAAAATCATCGTGCTGGCTGGGCCAGGTGTGCAACATGCTGGGGGCGCCAAGACCCTTCGCAGTTTCGCCGAACGGTTCGACATACCCGTGGCAACGACGTTGTCGGGCAAGGGTCTGATTCCCGACGATCATCCTCTTGCATTGGGCGTATTCGGCTATGGAGGGTCGCGTTGGGCAATCGATGCCATCTGTTCCGACGAAGTCGAGGTGCTTATCATCATCGGCTCCGGACTATCGCAGCGCGACACGATGCAGTGGGACCCCCGTATGCTGCCGTCCAAGGCAATGATCCATATCGAGGCCGATCCGTTGCTGATAGGGCGCACCTGGCCAAGCGATGTCCCTGTGGTCGGAAATGCCCATGAAGCGCTGAAACGTCTGGTCAGCATGGAGGGAGCGGACGCCCTAGAGGCTGGGCGCGACGACCGTCTGGCGTTCCTGAAGAAGATACGGTCTGCGGGTCCGCGCCGCTACTGCGGCGAAGACATGAAGAGTGACGCTGTGCCGATGCATCCGGCGCGCGTCGTCGCGGAGCTGCGTGCCGCGTTCCCCGATGACGGCGTCTTGTGTGTCGATTCCGGTGCACATCGGGCCTGGTTTGCCGAGTACTGGGATATCCGCGATGAAAACACACACTTCTCGCTGACCAATTTGGGGCCGATGGGCGGCGCTATTCCGCTTGGCATTGGCGCCAAGCTCGCTCGGCCCGAGCTGCCACTGATGGTGGCTACCGGTGACGGCTGCATGCTGATGCACGGCATGGAAATCCATACCGCCGCGCGTGAAGAAATCCCGTTGGTAGTCGCGGTCATGAACAACCAGTCCTATGGAAATATCTATTTCCGCGCATCGAAGATGGGGCCGGGACCCGAGCACCTGACCGACATACCGGGTATCGATTGGGTTGGCTTCGCCAAATCGATGGGCGGTGATGGCGAACGCGTCGACACCCCCGATGGCATCGCGGCAGCGGTCGGCCGCGCCCGCGAGGCCAAGGGTCCCTATATATTGGACCTGCATACCGACAAGACCTACCCGACACCCGTAGGGGCCTGGCGCAAACGCCAGAAGGAGTGGGAGGATAGCGACTGATGGCCAAGCTGCCCGATCCCACTGAGTCGCTGAAAGGCGGCGACCTTAAGACCTTCGAGCACATGGCGCGCGCGCGCGCCCACGCCGAAGGTCGCGCCCAATTGGGCGAGGTCTACGTCCGCATGTTCAACAATCCCGGTGTCGCGACCAAGATTGGCGCACTTGGTGAACATCTGCGTTTCCACGCAACCCTGCCCGACGCGGTGCGCGAATTAGTGATCTTGCGTTTTGCAGCCAGACAGGCTTCTGGTTACGAATGGTCGCACCATCAGCGTCCAGCGAAGTTGGCTGGAATAAGCCAGGATGTGATAGATGAACTAACTGCCGGCGAGGTGCCTGACGTTTTGCCCGACGCGTCCCAGGCGATATTGCAAGCGGTCGACGCCGTAGTTGCCAAACAATCGATCCCCGATGACATCCAGCAACGTATCGTCGCCGTTCACGGCGTCGCGGGCGTGGTCGAGGTGGTCGCCCTTTGCGGCCTCTACGGCATCATGAGTTACATGGTCTTTGCCTTCGATATCCCGCTAGAAGAGGGCCTGCCCGAGCCGCCCGATCTGGGTTAGGTCGCATGGGAACGGTGTGGCGCCCCGATGGCACGATTTTTCTTATGCGCCGCTTGCCTCGATGCCAATTCGGCTTACCATAGGGCCGGCGGCCGAAATCGGTGCGCCGTTTCTTCGCTAGCCGTGGGAGCCTTCGACGATGAAGATGCCCGATCCCGATCAGGACGTCATCGCCAGGCGCCGGATAATCGCCGCCGATTTGAACGAGATCGTGACCGGCGAAGGAATCATCGTCGAGGAAGATGAGCGCCGGCCTTACGAATCCGACGGCCTGACCGCCTACCGGACGGTTCCGCTGCTCGTCGCACTGCCGGAAACGACCGATCAGGTGGCGCGCATTCTGGCCTATTGTCACCGCGAGGGGATCAAGGTCGTGCCGCGCGGCGCCGGGACCTCGCTCTCCGGCGGTTCGCTGCCGCTCGCCGACGCGGTCCTGCTTGGCCTTGGCAAGTTCAACCGCGTCCTCGAGATCGATTATGAAAACCGTTGCGTTGTGGTTCAACCGGGCGTCACCAACCTGGCCATCAGCGATGCTGTTGCCGAACGCGGCTTCTATTTCGCGCCCGACCCCTCGAGCCAAATCGCATGCTCGATCGGCGGCAATGTCGGTGAAAACGCTGGCGGCGTGCACTGCCTCAAATACGGCGTAACCACCAATAATTTGCTCGGCCTCGAATTCGTTACCATCGAAGGTGAAGTGATCCGGATCGGCGGCAAGCATTTGGACGCCGGGGGTTACGACTTTATGGGCCTGCTCACCGGCTCCGAGGGTCTGCTCGGTGTGATCACCGAGGTGACCGTGCGGATCCTCCGCAAACCCGAGACCGCGTGTGCAGCGCTGCTCGGATTTCCTAGCAACGAGCAGGCCGGCGATTGCGTCGCCGCGATCATCGGTGCCGGTATCATTCCGGGCGGCATGGAGTTGATGGACAAGTTGGCGATTCACGCCACCGAGGAGTTCATTCACGCCGGTTATCCGATGGATGTCGAGGCGCTCCTGATCGTCGAGCTGGATGGGCCGGCGGCAGAGGTCGACCACCTGGTCGAAACTGTATCGAAGATTGCCGACGACAATGGTGCGGTGACCAAGCGGATCAGCCACTCCGAAGAAGAACGCATGACCTTCTGGGCCGGGCGCAAGGCCGCGTTTCCGGCGATGGGCCGTATTTCGCCAGATTACTATTGCATGGACGGGACCATCCCGCGCCACCGCTTGCCCGAAGTGCTGAGGCGGATGACCGAACTCTCGGCCCACTACGGGCTTCGCTGCGCGAATGTTTTCCACGCCGGCGATGGAAACCTTCACCCCCTCATCCTTTACGACGCCAATCGGCCGGGCGAGCTCGAGAAGGCGGAGGATTTCGGCGCCGATATACTCAGGCTCTGCGTCGAGGTCGGCGGCGCGCTGACCGGGGAGCATGGTGTCGGGGTGGAGAAGCGGGATCTGATGGGCGAAGTGTTCTCGGAAGTCGACCTGAACCAGCAGCAGCGGGTGAAGTGTGCCTTCGATCCGAAGGGTTTGCTCAATCCGGGTAAGATGTTTCCGACCCTCCACAGATGCGCCGAGTTGGGTCGCATGCACGTCCACGGCGGCAAGCTTCCATTTCCCGATATCCCCCGATTTTAGTATGGCCGATGTCTTTCGTCCCGAGAACGAGGATCAGGTTCGGGAGCTGATCGCGTGGGCGATGGCCGAGAAGATTCCGGTCGAGATCCTCGGTGCCGGAACCAAGCGTGGTCTTGGTCGGCCGTCGCAGGCCGACCGTGCGATCGACCTCACCGGGTTGACCGGGATATTGCTCTACGAGCCCGAGGAGTTGGTGTTGAGTGCCCGCGCCGGAACGCCGCTGGCGGAGATCGAGGACTTGCTCGCCGAGAACGACCAGGAACTGGCCTTCGAGCCGCCGGATTTCAGCGGCTTGATGGGCGTGGAAACGCGAACCCAGACAATCGGCGGGGTGCTGGCGTGTAATCTTGCCGGGCCTCGGCGGATCAAATCCGGCGCCGCCCGCGACCATTTTCTCGGGTTCCACGGCGTGACCGGACGCGGCGAGGCGATCGTCGCCGGCGGACGGGTCGTCAAGAATGTCACCGGTTACGACCTTTGCAAGTTGATCGCCGGTTCCTATGGGACATTGGCGGCGATGACCGAGGTCACGTTAAAGGTACTGCCACGCGGGCAGAAGGCGTGGTCGCTCCTGGTCTATGGCCTCGACGTTAGTTCGGCTGTCGCGGTGATGACCGAGGCGCTCGGCAGCGCCTACGAGGTATCCGCCGCGGCCCATCTTCCGGCCCCGCTGGCGGCGGCATCCGCGGTCGATTATGTCGCCGCGCCGCAGACGGCAGTGACCGCCCTCCGCGTCGAAGGCCCGGGGCCGTCGGTGGCCTCTCGGGTCGCCGCACTTACCGCGGAACTTGCCGCTTTCGGCAGCGTCGAGGAGTTGCACAGCAGAAATTCAGGGGTTCTCTGGCGCGAGATCGGCGACATTGGTTTCGATTCCGTAAGCGATAACGAGGCGTTGTGGCGCCTCTCTGTGGCACCGACCGCGGCTCCCGCCGTCGCCGACATGCTGCGCTCCGACGATTTCGCGGAACCGCTGTTGGATTGGGCGGGCGGCTTGATGTGGGTTGGCGCGCCGGCCGACGGCGATGGCGGGGCATCGGTCGTGCGGTCCGCGATCGCGGCCCACGGCGGTCATGCAACCTTGTGGCGCGGACCCGAGGGACTGCGGGCTTCGATCGATGTTTTCCAACCTTTGGCGGGGCCGCTGGTCGGTTTGACCCAACGGGTCAAGAGCGGTTTCGATCCGCACCACATTCTCAATCCTGGTCGCATCTACGCGGGAATATAGACCATCGGGAAGGGATTGCGCCCGCGCGGCCGTGAAGCTTGGCGCCCAATCGGTCACGACCTGTTGAAGGCAAGGATATTGGCAACCGATAGGTCATGAGGCCATATTACGGCGATGCTTAGATTGATGAGCATGGCGATCGGTGTTGCGTTACTCCTCGGGTCGAGTGCGACCAACGCCGACCAGAGCGACCCGAGGCTCGCCGAGCTGTTCTCCGGTCTTCTAGCGGCGGAGGGCCAAAACGAGGCCGACCGCATCACCGATGAAATCTGGACTATCTGGGTTGCCAGCGATGACGAGACGGCGAACGAGCTGATGTCGGCCGGCGTGGCGCTGATGGCGTTGGGCCGTCCCGCGGACGCCTTGCTGCGGTTCGACAAGTTGGTCGAGATCGCACCGAAATTTGCCGAAGCGTGGAACAAGCGGGCGACGGTCCACTATCTGCTCGACAATTATCAGGAGTCGGTGGACGACATCGAACGCACCCTGGAGTTGGAGCCACGCCACTTCGGTGCGCTGTCGGGGCTCGGCCTGATCTATATGGAGACCGGTGACGAAGAGATCGCGATCCGGGCCTTCGAAGGCGCGTTGAAGGTTCATCCATATCTGCCCGGCGCGCGGCACAATATTGAAATCCTGAACGAGCGTCTCCAGCGCAAGGAAATCTGAGAGCGGTACCGACCGGTACTTGCTCGCATGCCATTCACCGGCTGTTGACTTGCGCGTGAGGCCGGCCATCCTTAGGTAAGGCGTGATGGGCCGCGAGCGGGGAGTTGGATCGTGCTGACAAGAGTTAAGCGTGGATGGGAGATTCCGGAGCGTCTGGCGACGCCGGAGCACATTTTTCACGCCCGCCGACAGATCGTCAAAGGGATCGCCGCCGGGCCGATACTGGCGGCACTGCCGTTGGTGGCGAAGTCCGCCTGGGCCCAGACCGAAGACAAGGATCCATCGGCCGGGCTTTACCCGGTCGACCAGAACCCGCGCTATACCCTCGACCGGCCGATTACGCCGGAAAAGGTCTCGACGACCTACAATAACTTTTACGAATTCGGCTCCCACAAGCAGATATCGCAGAGCGCCCAGGATCTGCGCATTCGGCCCTGGGAAGTGCACTTCGATGGTCTCGTCGAACAGGAAAAGACGGTCGGCATCGACGACCTCCTGGCGGCGATGCCGCTCGAAGAGCGTTTGTATCGCCATCGCTGCGTCGAAGCATGGTCAATGGATGTGCCGTGGAGCGGGTTCGAAATGAAGGCGCTGGTCGAATTCGCGAAGCCGCTGGGCTCGGCCAAGTATGTCCAGATGCAGACCTTTCATGACAAGGATATGGCTCCGGGCCAGCGCCAGTTCTGGTACCCGTGGCCCTATACCGAAGGCGTGTCCATGGCCGAAGCCACCAACGAGCTCGCCTTCATGGTGACCGGCATGTACGGCAAGCCGGTGCCCAAGCAAAACGGCGCGCCGCTGCGCATCGCCTTGCCGTGGAAATACGGCTTCAAGTCGATCAAATCGATCGTCCGCTTCAGTTTTGTCGAAGAGCGGCCGAAGTCGTTTTGGGAGGAACTCGCGGCCAACGAATATGGATTTTGGGCCAACGTCAATCCCGAGGTGCCGCATCCCCGGTGGAGCCAGGCCTCGGAGCGTAACATCGGCCTCGATGAAAAGGTTCCGACGCGACTCTACAACGGCTACGGCGAATTCGTCGCCGACCTCTACACCAACATGAAAGACGAGCTTCTGTTCATGTAATCACGGCGCGGGACGCCGTTGCTCAGCTGCCGCCGTTGGCCTTCTCGTGCTGGTCATAAACGTAGCCGCCAAGGGCACCGGCACCGGCGCCCACCAAACCTCCAAGCGCCATATTGCCGCCGATCGCTCCCGCGACGGCGCCAATCGCGGCGCCGCCCGCCGTGCCGGTAAGGGTCCGTTGTTGCGTGGTGTCGAGACCACTGCACGCGGAAACAGCGAGCGCGCCGCTCACCGCCAGGGCCATTGTGAGACCTCTCATCGCCTGTCACTCCCATTCAGATTCACGCGACCATACCGGCCCCGGTTGTCGGCGGGGAACGGTATGACGGTCCTGTTGTCGATTGCCCGTGTCATCGGTATTACGGGCACGGCCACTTGCCGATCGCGGCCGCCGCGACGCCCTCGATCGCCGGTGCATCCTTGCTCTTCGGATTGGCGCGCGCCCAATTGACGAAAGCCTCGACCAGGTCGAGACGGGACGCGCTTGAATCCGGACATATCACCGGCTTTTCGTTCGGGCCCGCGGTTCGCGCATTGTGGTATTGGATGACGCCGGTGATGTAGCCCATGCAGAAATAGGCACCCTTGTCGCTCAACTCATGACCCTGGGGCACCGTACAGAGGTCGACCAGATCCTGAACATTGACGACGGCAAAGTCGCCGGCATCGGTCACGCCATCGTCCTCTGCGCTCGACGCCATCGCCGGAAGGAATCCCCAAACCGCAGCCAAGAGTACGGCCATCACTTTCGTTTTCATCGTTGCCTCTCCTTGCCCTTGGGACCGGCCCCGGGCCGCTGTCGGATTCGACCGATTGGGGCCTCCTGTCACCTCTATCACAATGCCACGACGAGGCCAATCTCGGCAGCCATGATCGGAATCCGAAACATTCCTAGCCGGATCACGGAGACGCCCGGGGTCATGCCGCCACCGGAATCTCCGGTCGGCGCCGGTCGCCTCGGAACCGGGTTTCCGGCCTGGCGGCCTATGCTGCATCGCAATAATCTCGTCATATTTCGTCGCATGATGGAGCGATGTGGATGGCCACCATGAAAAAAAGGCCGGGTCAAAGACCCGGCCTTGAAGTTAAAACAGGGAGGCTTCACGTCTGGGAGACGTAGGATCCGAAGACCCTGGGTCGGGCGATGAGCCCGAACGGTGAGGCAATATCGATCGGACACTGCCTCGTAACTCATGGATGATGCGCTGCACCATCGATGTCCTAGAGATAATATGTCTACGAACAAATTCCAGCGCTAGAATTGCAATCGAGCTATGCAGTCACCGCATAGCTCCGCGCGTCGAACTCAGAACCGGGTATCCTGAATCTTGCTCAGCAGGAAATCGCGGAACACGGCGACCCGTTTCGACTGGCGCAGCGCCACCGGATAGGTCAGGTAGGCTTCGATGTTCGGTCCCTCGACCTGAGGCAGAACCCGCACCAGCTCGGGCGCCGATTCGACCATGTAATCGGGTAGCGAAGCGATGCCGAGGCCGCTCGCCGCCGCGCGAAATATTCCGTAGACATTGTTGACCGTGAAGACCGGCCGTCGCGCGCGTTCGGGGGAACTGCCAATATCGAGCAGCCAATTGACGTCGGCGATCGGCGGTCGCGTGCCGTCGGCGTAGGCGATCAATGCATGATCGTCGAGCGATTCCTTCGAATCCGGCGCGCCACGCAGATCGATATAGGATTTCGCGGCATATAGATGGAAATGAACGGTCATCAGGTGACGCTGGATGAGGTCGGGCTGCCGTGGGCGCGACATGCGGATCGCCACGTCGGCTTCACCCATGGTCAGATCCATCTCCATGTCGTCGAGGATCAAGCTGATCCGAATCTCGGGATAGAGGTCGTGGAATTCCTTTATTCGCGGTGCCAGCCAGGTCGATCCGACGCCGACTGTCGTGGTCACGCGAAGCGCTCCTTGGGCGCGGCGCTTGCTGTCGACCAGGCGGGCCTCGGTATCGATCAGCGTCGCCACCACTTCGCGCACCGAGCGATAGAGGATCTCACCCTGTTCGGTCAGGACCAGGCCACGGGCATGGCGGTGAAAGAGTGGCACGTTGAGGCTCTGTTCGAGCGCGCCGATTTGCCGGCTGACGGCGGATTGACTGAGTTTCAAGATCTCGCCCGCTCGCGTGAAGCTGCCAGCTTCGGCGACGGCGTTGAAAATCCGCAGCTTATCCCAGTCCATCGCCATGTCGGATTGTCATTCCGCGGCGTTGCGCGGCGCCTCGGCTTGCGCCGCGGCAAGAAACTTCTCCGCCTCCAAGGCGGCCATGCACCCCATGCCGGCGGCCGTCACGGCCTGGCGGAATATCTTGTCGCGTACGTCGCCGGCCGCGAATACGCCGGGAATCCGGGTCGCCGTGCTGTCCGCCGCGGTGCGGATATAACCTTCGTCGTCCATATCCAAATGTCCTCGGAAAACGGCGGTAGCCGGATCATGGCCGATGGCGATGAAGACACCGTCGACGGCGTGTTCTTGGATCTCACCGGTCTTGACGTCGCGCAGACGGGCACCGGTAACGCCGGGTGGGTTGGCTTCGCCGAGGACTTCGTCGAGGACCGAATTCCACACCACCTTCACCTTGGGATTGGCGAACAGGCGGTCCTGCAGTATCCGCTCCGCGCGAAGCTGATCGCGACGGTGGACGAGGGTAACCGTGGCTGCATGGTTGGTCAGGAAAATCGCTTCCTCGACGGCCGTGTTGCCGCCGCCGACGACCAGCACGTCCTTGCCGCGGAAGAAAAACCCGTCGCAGGTGGCGCATGCGGACACGCCGAACCCCTTGTATTTCTCTTCGCTCTCGAGTCCCAGCCAACGCGCTTGCGCGCCGGTCGCGATGATCACCGCATCCCCGGTATAGACGGCCCCGCTATCGCCGACGCACGCGAACGGACGGCGCGAGAAATCGACTTCTGTGATCAGGTCGGCCTCGATCCGGGTGCCCACGGCCTCGGCCTGGGCGCGCATCTGGTCCATCAGCCACGGCCCTTGAATGACATCGGCGAAGCCGGGATAGTTCTCGACGTCGGTGGTGATTGTCATTTGGCCGCCCGGCTGCATTCCCGCGACAATGGTTGGTGACAGGCTCGCGCGCGCCGCATAGATCGCCGCCGTATAGCCCGCCGGTCCGGAACCGATGACGAGAACTTTGCTGTGAACGGCGTCGGGCATGGCAGGCTCCTCCAACTGCAACCGCGGCTAACATAAGTCCGCCGACTGTGCCCCGCAAGGCATGCACGGCAGCGCCGCGGCGCATTTGGGGATGGGTCTGTGGAAAACGGGACGCGTGCGAATAGACGATCGCCGTTGATCCGGACGGGACGGAAAATACGGCCAAACTTGTAGCATTTATTGCGCGTACATCGCTTCGGCTTGTAATATTATTACGCGTGTTTATAATTTCATGACCTTTCTCGATCGAGGGCATCGCAGTGCGTCGGGTGAAGCTGGACCGAATCGACCGCCGAATTTTGCACGATCTTCAGGCCAATGGGCGCACAACCAACGTCGAACTGGCGCGCAACGCGGGCATCTCGGCGCCACCTTGTCTGCGCCGTGTTCGCGCCCTCGAAACCGCCGGGTTCATCCGCGGCTATCATGCCGACATTGACGCCGAGGGCCTCGGCTACCACGTCACCGTCTTCACCCAGGTCGGATTGAACAGCCAGGCCGAGAACGACCTGCGCGCGTTCGAGGCTCTGGCCGAGCAATGGTCACAGGTCCGCGAGTGCCACATGCTGGCCGGTGAGACGGACTATCTGCTCAAGGTGGTGGCCAAGGACTGGGACGACTATCAGCAGTTCGTGACCGCCGAATTAACCGCGGCGCCCAATGTCGGTCACGTCAAGACCGCGTTGGTGATACGAACCGCCAAGGACCGGCCCGGCGTTCCGATCGACTACGACTAGTTCGTTTTCGAATTTCGCGGCACCGGCCCGCTCGCCCTCCCGACTCCCAACGCCGGTATCCTGATGGGTGGCCGGGAGGGGGAGCGGGCCGGAACCGAATCAATCAAGCGCGAAAATGATTTGGGCGATGCCGGTCACCTATTTGAACCGGACCCGCTTGACTTCGTAGCTGCGCGCCCCGCCCGGCGTGTTGACTTCGACCGAATCGCTGACCGTCTTGCCGATTAACGCCCGCGCCAGCGGCGAGGTGATCGACAGCAGCCCCGATTGAATATCGGCCTCGTCGGCGCCGACAATCTGATAGGTCGTCTTTTCGTCGGTGTCTTCGTCGGCCAAGGTAACGGTGGCGCCGAATTTGATGACCTTGCCGCTGAGCTTGCTGACGTCGATGACTTCGGCCCTGCGGATTTTGTCTTCGAGGTCGGCAACGCGACCCTCGATGAAGCTCTGGCGGTCCCGCGCCGCATGGTATTCGGCGTTTTCCGACAAATCCCCATGTTCGCGCGCGACTTCGATGGCCTTGATGACCTGCGGCCGCTCGACGGTCTTGAGCCTCTTCAATTCTTCCTGCAGGCGACTGTATCCCGCCGCCGTCATCGGCACCTTATCCATTGCTGGCTCTCTCAATTTGAAACTGATGATCGCATTCCGCGAATTGCCACAATCCGCAGGCCATCATCACACGATACGATTGATGTTTATTCCGGCTCCCTAAAGTAGCCCTGGAGAGGAGCGACTTCAAGCTGTCCGGAGCGCAACGCGGCGATGGCCTCGATCGACGCCCGGGCGCCGGCGACGGTGGTGTAGTGCGGGATCCTGTGGAGCAAGGCGGTCTCGCGGATCGAAAAGCTGTCGGCAACCGCCTGGGCGCCTTCGGTGGTGTTGAATATGAGCTGGACCTGGCCGCTCTTCATCGCATCGACGATATGGGGCCGCCCCTGCAGGACCTTGTTGACGATTTCGACCGAGAGCCCGTTGGCGCGCAGATAGTCGGCGGTCCCCAACGTTGCGACCAAGCGGAAGCCCATTTCGAGGAGGCGTCCGCATAGCTCGATCATGGCCGCTTTGTCGTGGTCGCGGACGGAGACGAAAACAGTTCCCTCGAGCGGCAAGGTGATGCCGGCGCCGAGTTGCGATTTCGCGAATGCGCGCCCGAAATCGGCATCGATCCCCATGACCTCGCCGGTTGAGCGCATCTCGGGCCCGAGGATGATGTCGACTCCGGGGAAGCGGGCGAACGGGAACACGGCCTCCTTGACCGCGACATGCCCGTTCGGCCGTGGCGCGAGGTCGAAATCCGCAAGCTTCTCGCCTGCCATGATCCGGGCCGCGATCTTGGCGATCGGTATGCCGGTCGCCTTGGCGACGAAAGGAACCGTCCGGCTCGCCCGCGGGTTGACCTCGAGGACATAGACATCCTCGTCCTTGACGGCAAATTGGACGTTCATCAAGCCGACGACACCAAGCGCACGGGCCAGCCGCGCGGTCTGTTCGCCAATGTCGTCGATGGTCGCGGGCGGCAGCGAATAGGGCGGCAGCGAACAGGCCGAATCGCCCGAATGGACCCCGGCCTCCTCGATATGTTCCATGATGCCCGCCAGGTAGACCTGTTCGCCGTCACAGACCGCGTCGACATCGACCTCGATCGCGTCTTGAAGGAAGCTGTCGACGAGTACCGGATTGCGGCCCGAAACCCGAACCGCATCGGTGATATAGCGCTGCAGCCCGGCCTCGTCGTGGACGATCTCCATGGCCCGGCCGCCGAGTACGTAGGAGGGGCGCAGCAGAACCGGGTAGCCAAGCTCGGCGGCGATCGAGACCGCCTCTTCGGCCGAGGTCGCCACCCCGTTCCTGGGCTGGCGCAAGCCGGTTTGGCCGAGCAGCTTTTGGAACCGGTCGCGGTCCTCGGCCAAGTCGATGGCGTCCGGAGAGGTGCCGAGAATCGGAATTTCCGCCTCTTCGAGCGCTCGCGCCAGCTTGAGCGGCGTCTGTCCGCCGAACTGGACGATGACGCCCAAAAGGGTTCCGTTTTCGGCCTCCCGCCGTACCACCTCGATGACGTCCTCGGCGGTCAAGGGCTCGAAATAGAGCCGGTCCGCGGTGTCGTAGTCGGTCGACACGGTCTCCGGATTGCAGTTGATCATGATCGTCTCGTAGCCGGCCTCGCGGAGGGCATAGACCGCATGAACGCAGCAATAGTCGAATTCGATGCCCTGGCCGATTCGGTTCGGTCCGCCGCCGAGGATCACGATCTTGTTGCGGGCGCTGGGGTCGGATTCGCATTCCGGTGCTTCCGCGCCGTCGCCCTCATAGGCCGAATACATGTAGGGCGTCTTCGCCGGGAACTCGGCCGCGCAGGTGTCGATACGCTTGAACACCGGGCGCAATCCCAGATCTCGGCGGCGGCCCAGAATTTCGGTTTCACCGCCGCCGACGAGCTCGCCGAGACGGGCGTCCGAGAATCCTTTCTGCTTGAGCCTTTGCAGCGCCCGCCGATCGTCCGGCAGGCCGTCGGCGTGAAGCGCCGCCTCGGTCTTTACCAAGTCTTCGATCTGGCGCAGAAACCACGGGTCGATCCTACAGCATTGGTGGATTTCGTCGATATCCAGGCCCGCCCGAATGGCCTGGGCGACGACCAGCAGGCGGTCGGCGCGCGGTGTCGACAGCGCGGCGCGCAAGGTGTCGCGAGTCTCGCCACGCTCGATCGTGACCTCGTTGAGCCCGGTCAGCCCGATCTCCATGGAGCGCAGAGCCTTCTGCAGCGATTCCTGGAAATTGCGGCCCACCGCCATCGCCTCGCCGACCGATTTCATCGAGGTGGTCAGGAGCGGGTCGGTCTTGGGAAACTTCTCGAACGTGAACCGCGGGACCTTGGTCACGACATAGTCGATCGTCGGCTCGAAGGCCGCGGGCGTGACCCCGGTGATGTCGTTGTCGAGTTCGTCCAGGGTGAAGCCGACCGCCAGCTTGGCGGCAATCTTGGCGATCGGGAACCCGGTCGCCTTGGAGGCCAGGGCCGACGATCTGGAGACCCGCGGGTTCATTTCGATGACCACCAGGCGGCCGTCCTCCGGGTTGACGGCAAACTGAACATTCGAGCCGCCGGTGTCGACGCCGATTTCCCGCAACACCGCGATCGAGGCGTTGCGCATCGTTTGGTATTCCTTGTCGGTCAGTGTTAGCGCCGGCGCCACGGTGATGCTGTCGCCGGTGTGGATACCCATCGGGTCGAGGTTTTCGATCGAACACACGATGATGCAGTTGTCGGCGCGGTCGCGCACCACCTCCATCTCATATTCCTTCCAGCCCAGCACCGATTCCTCGATCAGCACCGAGCCGACGGGCGAAGCGCGCAAGCCGGCGATTACCTGTTCTTCGAATTCGTCGCGATTGTAGGCGATGCCACCGCCGGTGCCGCCGAGGGTGAAGGACGGGCGGACGATCGCCGGCAGGCCGACCGCATCGAGCGCTGCCATCGCTTCGTTGAGGGTATGGACGAGGCGGCTCTTGGGGCTGTCAAGCCCGATGCGCTCCATCGCCTCGCGAAACAACTGGCGGTCTTCGGCCTTGGTGATCGCCTCGCAATTGGCGCCGATCAGGGTTACGCCGAACTCGTCGAGGGTGCCGTCCCGGGCCAGCGCCATCGCCGTATTGAGCCCGGTCTGCCCGCCCATGGTCGGCAACACCGCGTCCGGCTTCTCGCGCTCGATGATGCGGCGCACCAGCTCGGGCGTGATCGGTTCGACATAGGTGGCGTCGGCGACCTCCGGATCGGTCATGATGGTCGCCGGGTTGGAGTTGACGAGGACGACGCGGTAGCCCTCCTGGCGCAGGGCCTTGCACGCCTGAACGCCGGAATAGTCGAACTCGCAGGCCTGCCCGATGACGATCGGCCCGGCGCCGATGATCAGGATCGACTCGATGTCGGTCCGCTTAGGCATCGGCCATCATCGCGACGAAACGCTGGAACAAGTAGTGGCTGTCCTGGGGGCCGGGCGAGGCCTCGGGGTGGTACTGGACCGAGAATACCGGCCGGTCGTCGAGCGCGAGGCCGCAATTCGAGCCGTCGAACAGCGAGACGTGGGTTTCGACGACGCCGTTTGGCAGGCTGGTGGCATCGACCGTGAAACCGTGGTTCATCGACGTGATCTCGACCTGGCCGCTGCGCAACTCCTTGACCGGATGATTGGCGCCGTGATGACCGTGATGCATCTTGACGGTACGGCCGCCGAGCGCCAGGGCGAGCATCTGGTGGCCGAGGCAGATCCCGAACACCGGCTTGCCGGTCTCGATCAGGGCCCGGATCACCGGCACCGCGTAGACGCCGGTCGCCGCCGGATCGCCGGGTCCGTTGGACAGAAAGATGCCGTCAGGCCGATGGCCGAGGATATCTTCCGCGGTCGCCGTCGCCGGCACCACCGTGACGTCGCAGCCGAGACCGGCGAGGCAGCGCAGGATGTTGCGCTTGGCGCCGTAATCGATGGCGACGACTTTGTGGCTCGGCGCTCCCTGATGTCCATAGCCGGCGCCCGGGCGCCATTGCATCTCGGTCCAGCGATAGGCCTGGCGGCAGCTCACCTCCGCGGCGAGGTCCATATCGACCAGTCCCGGCCACGCCGCCGCCTCGGCCTGCAATCGGCGGATGTCGATCGCGCCGTCGGGGGCATGGCAAATCATCCCATTGGGGGCGCCGAGGTCGCGGATACGGCGGGTCAATCGCCGGGTGTCTATCCCGGCCAGCCCGATCAAACCGCGGGCCTTCAGCCACCGGTCGAGATGCTGCACGGCGCGCCAGTTGGACGATTCGGTGATGTCCAGACGAAGCACGCAGCCGCGCGCCGCCGGCGTCTCGGACTCGATGTCTTCCGGATTGGTGCCGACATTGCCGATATGGGGAAAGGTAAAGGTGATGATCTGTGCGGCATAGGAGGGATCGGTCAGAATCTCCTGGTAGCCGGTCATCGCGGTGTTGAAGACGACCTCGCCGACGGCGTGACCGCTGGCGCCCAGGCCCTGGCCCCTGAAAACCGTACCGTCGGCCAGCACGAGCGCCCCCGATTCCGCGCCGGTCCCAGCTTTCAGGGAGGACGCGGCGGGGAGCGATGAGCTGACCGTCATATGCGGCTAGAGCCTTATCGGATCATACGGGATCAATTCTGTTGCGGTTTGGGCGTTCCAGGCCGCAAGGCGCCGTCCGAAACGCGATGCCGAAGCATCGGGTGAGGGCAGCAACGACGCGGACGCCCGCCCAAGCGCAACCCTGTCGGGCCGGGGCCTTTTTCGCCATGACGGCGTCAACCGCCTTGACCGTATGCCGGATACGCTCCGCGGCGGTTTCCTGGTCACGGCGAAAAAGGCCTCCGGCAGAATGATTCCATATGATCGGATAAGGCTCTCGGTCCTCGAAACGGCACGATTGGCGGCATCACCCGGCCCTTGGCCATGCCGCCTGGAGACGGCCCCTTGCAGGCGGGCGAAGCAGGGCCTACATAAGGCAAAGTCGCCCAGTGGTCAAGCTGGAACCGGATAAAATAATCGTTTTAATTCAATAGTTTAATAGATTATCCCCGTTTGCGATACGGGGCTCAATGCGTTAGCGTGCGTTGCGATATCGGAAAGGTAGTGGTTTTCATGCTTCGTGAGACTTTGAGCACCGCGCTCAAGTCCGCCGTCAAGGGCCAGGACAAATGCGCGACATCGACCTTGCGGCTCATACTGGCCGCGCTCAAGGACCGTGACATCGCCGCCCGCAGCCGCGGCAACGCGGACGGCATCGGCGATGACGAAATCCTGCAGATGCTGCAGACCATGGTCAAGCAGCGGCGCGAGAGCATCGAGATGTACGACAAGGGCAACCGTCCCGAGTTGGCGGAACGAGAGCGTGACGAAATCGTGGTGATCGAGCAATACCTGCCGAAGCAGCTCGACGAGCGCGAAGTCGGCGATGCGGTTACCGAGGCGATCGCCGAAACCGGCGCCGAGACCCTGAAAGACATGGGCGGCGTCATGGCCTTCCTGCGCCAGCGTTATGCCGGCCGGATGGATTTCGGCCGCGCCAGCGGCGCCGTCAAGCAGCGCCTGGCGCAAGTCCAGGGTTAACCCGAGACCGACCGGAGCCGGTACGGCCCTACATTTTTGTTCCGCTTCACTCCTCTCCGATTGGCGGCAGAGATAGCCCCTGCTAAGATTGCCTGACCGGCGGAATTTTAGGGGTGGCAGTTAATGCGGATCACGCCGGCCTTTCTTGACGAATTGCGCAGTCGCGTTCCGCTGTCCGGGATCGTCGGACGCCGCGTCAAGCTGACCAAGAAAGGCCGCGACTATCTCGGCCTGTGTCCCTTCCACAATGAAAAGACGCCCTCGTTCACGGTCAGCGAGGAGAAGGGCTTCTATCACTGCTTCGGCTGCCAGGCCCATGGCGATATCATTGATTTCGTTAAGGAATTGGACGGGCTGAGCTTTCCCGAGACGATCGAGAAGCTGGCCGCCGAGGCCGGCATGGAGATCCCCCGCGACACGCCGCAGGAGCGGGCGCGGGAGGCGCAACGCAAGACGCTTGGCGCCGCGGTCGAGGCCGCCTGTACCTGGTTCCAGGACCAATTGGCGACGGCCAACGGTGCCGAGGCGCGGAAATACCTCGAGTCGCGGGCGCTCGGTGCCGAGACGATCCGGCGTTTCCGGCTCGGCTTCGCGCCCAACGCGCGGGCGGCGTTGAAGGGTGCGATGATGGGCCAGGGCTTCGACGAAAAGCTGCTGGTCGAGGCCGGCCTCATTATCCAGCCGCCGGAGGGCGACCGGGCGACCTACGACCGCTTTCGCGGCCGCCTTATCTTTCCGATCGCCGACCGTCGCGGCCGCGTCATCGCCTTCGGCGGCCGGATCATGGGTGACGGCGAGCCGAAATATCTCAACTCGCCGGAAACGCCGCTGTTTCACAAGGGCCGCACCCTCTACAACCTCGACCAGGCGGCGCCGGCGGTGCGCAAGGGCGCCGAGCTCATCGTCGCCGAGGGCTATATGGATGTGATCGCCTTGGTCCAAGCGGGCTTCGGCGGCGCGGTCGCCCCCCTCGGCACCGCGGTCACCGAGGACCAGATCCAGGCCTTGTGGCGCATCATGCCGGAGCCGATCCTATGCCTCGACGGCGATGACGCGGGGCGCCGCGCGGCGCTGCGAGCCGCGGAGCGTGCCCTGCCGATGCTCGCTCCCGGGCAGTCGCTGCGCTTCGTTTTGCTGCCCGACGGCGAGGACCCCGACAGCCTTCTCCGCCTCGCCGGCACGGAGGCGATGCGGTCGGCGCTAGCCGCCGCGGAGCCGCTGGTCGAACTGCTATGGTCAGCCGAACTCTCGGCTGCGCCGTTGGACACGCCGGAGCGGCAGGCCGACCTCAAAAAACGCCTTTACCAGCGCGCCCGGCAGGTTGGCAATGCCACGGTCCGGGAGCTTTACGTCAACGAATTCCGGCGCCGGCTGAATGGCCTATTTGCGGTGCCGGAGCGGCCCCAGCATGGCGCGCGGCCATGGGCCCGGTCGCGGCCGTCGGGACCCGGATTGCGGGCGCCCCACCGCGTTGAAATCCTCGACTTCCGGCACCAACAGGCGCTTCTCGCCGCGGTCATCAATCATCCCGATCTGATCGCCGATGTCGGCGAGGACCTGGGCACCGCGACATTCGATCCCCCGCCACTTGACAAATTGCGCCGCGAAATCCTAAAGACCTGGCATTCCGGGCTTGATTCCAAGGGCCTGGAAAGCCATTTACGTGACAGCGGGCTGGCCGAGACGCTCGACCATGTGCTGGCCCGCAACGTCTATGTCTTGGCACCGTTCGCACGGCCCGCCGCGTCCCTCGAAGAGGTGCGGTACGGCTGGGCGGACGCGTGGCGCCAATTCCGCCGCCGGTATCATGCGGCGGAGTTGTCGGTCGCGGAGCGAGAGCTCGCCGAGACCATGACCGGGGAAAACTGGGCGCGGGTCGATGCCTTGCGCCAGTTGATCGGTGAAGGTGAGGGGGACGGCACCGATTTGGATGGATGGGACGAAGGCAGCGGCCTTTAAGACAGTCAACCGTTGATCGCTTGAAAACGGACCGGCGCCCCCCGCGCCGCGGCCGCGTCGGACGGTTTGCTCACCAGGGCGGAGGATAAATGGCGACCAAGGCAGCGACGGCACAACGCACCGACGACGCGAGCGAGAAGCGCGAAGACGGCGGCGACGGCCCGCTTCTCGACACCACCGACGCGGCGGTCAAGAATCTGGTCAAGCGCGGCAAAGAACGCGGCTACATCACCTATGACGAACTGAACAAGGCCTTGCCGCCCGACCAGGTGTCGTCGGAGCAAATCGAAGACACCATGGCCGTGATCTCGGAGATGGGCATCAACCTCGTCGAGAACGAGGAAAGCGAGGAATCGGCCGAGGAACCGCCGGCCGAAGCGGAGCCCCGCCAAAGCGGAAATATCAGCGAGGACGAACTCGGCCGCACCGATGATCCGGTGCGCATGTATCTTCGCGAGATGGGCAGCGTCGAGCTGCTGTCGCGCGAGGGCGAGATCGAAATCGCCAAGCGCATCGAGGCCGGCCGAGAGAAGATGATCGGCGCCTTGTGCGAGAGCCCGATGACCATTCGTGCCATCGTGTCGTGGCGCGATTCGCTGCTTGCCGGCGACGTCCTGCTGCGCGACATCATCGACCTCGACACCACCTACGGCCGCTCCCCCGACGGCAGCGCACAGGCCGCCAACGTTACCAATACCGATGGCGCCGCGGCCGCCAACGACGACGACGGAGAGGAAACCATCGCCGTCGACGAGTCGGGCGACGACGACGAATCCGAGGCGTCCGAAGGCGGCGAATCCGAAGGCGGCACGAGCGAAGGCGAGGCCGGCGAAAACGGCGAGCGCCGGGGCCAAGGCGATGGCGACGACGACGATGACGGCGACGAGGTGAATCTGTCGTTGGCGGCGATGGAGCAAGCCTTGTTGCCGCAAGTCCTCGATCAGCTCGAGCTGGTGTCGGCAACCTACAAGAAGCTGCACCGGGCCCAGGACAAGCGGCTCGCCGCCCTGCAGACCGGCGACGAGATCAGGTCGGCCTCGGAAACGCGCTACAAGAAGCTCAAGACCGAGATGATCGAGTTGATGGAGGGCGTCCATCTCAACAACGCGCGCATCGACCAGCTGCTCGAGGCGCTCTATGGGCTGAACCGGGAGATGGTCGCCTGCGAGGGCCGGCTGATGCGTCTTTCCGGACGCGCCAAGGTCGACCGCCAGGACTTCCTCAAGCAGTATCTCGGCAACGAGCTCGACCCCAACTGGCTGCGCCGGGTCAGCCGTCTCAAGGGCAAGGGCTGGAAGCCGTTCGTCCAAAAGCACCGGAACGACATCAAGGAAATCCGCGCCACCATCGCCGACATCTCCGACCGCGCCGGGCTGCCGGTGCCCGAGTTCCGCCGCCTCGTCGGCGCCGTCCAGGAAGGCGAGCGCGAGGCCAGCCAGGCCAAGAAGGAGATGGTCGAGGCCAATCTCCGCCTGGTCATCTCGATCGCCAAGAAATACACCAACCGCGGGCTGCAGTTCCTCGACCTGATTCAGGAGGGCAACATCGGCCTGATGAAGGCGGTCGACAAGTTCGAGTACCGCCGCGGCTACAAGTTCTCGACCTACGCGACGTGGTGGATCCGCCAGGCGATCACGCGCTCGATCGCCGACCAGGCGCGGACCATCCGCATCCCGGTCCACATGATCGAGACGATCAACAAGCTGGTCCGCACCTCGCGCCAGATGCTGCACGAGATCGGCCGCGAGCCGACCCCGGAGGAGCTCGCCGAGAAGCTGCACATGCCGCTCGAGAAGGTGCGCAAGGTGTTGAAGATCGCCAAGGAGCCGATCAGCCTCGAGACGCCGATCGGCGACGAGGAGGACAGCCACCTCGGCGATTTCATCGAGGACAAGAACGCGATCCTGCCCTTGGACGCGGCGATCCAGTCGAACCTGCGCGAGACGACGACGCGGGTGCTGGCGACGCTGACCCCGCGCGAGGAGCGGGTGCTGCGCATGCGTTTCGGCATCGGCATGAACACCGACCACACCCTCGAGGAGGTCGGCCAGCAGTTCTCGGTCACCCGCGAGCGCATCCGCCAGATCGAGGCCAAGGCGCT